>NZ_JAUBTI010000049.1:0-47798 GCF_036702415.1 Microcoleus sp. D3_18a_C4
GGGCGTCCCGCCCGTCCTTTTTGGACGGGCGGGACGCCCATCCCACAATAACAATTAAAATTGTAAGTTATTTAATTTGCGATCCTAAATAACTTTAATTGTTAGCGAGCTTTCAGTAGGGTGCGTCAGCTAGTTAAATGGTGAAGTAGGAGCGAAAAACTGAGAACTACTGACGCAGCCTAAGCTGTTGCGTGTTTAAATTGCATATTCGGGACGGGCTAGAAGCCCATCCCACAATAATTTGAGTGATTTTTGACACACAATTTAAATGGAGAACAGCTTACTGTAATTTAATTAATTAGGTTCTCTGCCCGAAGCACTGAGCCTCTCGCGGGCAAAACTCTTCCAAATACTTAATTCTGGAAGTTTCCACGCCACACCTTCTTGTTGTTGGCCTTGTGTCGAGCAATTAAGGCATTTTTGCCAGCAAGAAAGAGCTGCTGTTGTATCCCCTTTTGCTTCGAGAACTTGTGCTAGCAAGCAGTGTGCTACAGTATAGGATTTATCTAATTCAATTGCTTTTTGCAAGTGAGTCTCGGCGTCACTGTAAAGTTGCAGCCCTAGATAAGCCCATCCCAAATTTTTGTGGAGCGTGACTTGCACCATTTTGTCATTAACTTTTGGCAAAATGGAGAGAATTAGCTCTACCGCTATGTCAAAATTTTCGCTCAGAATTTCCAATCGCGCTAAATTATTGACAGCAGCACCGGCAGCGCGACTGTTTTTATATTCTGCTGCTTTTTTGTAGTGCTGGCGAGCGTTGGACAAATCTTCGAGTTTTTCGTAGGTTGACCCTAAATTGTAGTTAGCTGCTGGCAGTTCTGGATTGTAGCGAAGGGTTTGTGTTAAATAACATTTTGCCGTCTGTAACTCACTCTCTAAGTATTTCTTGTAACCAATTTGATTCAGGTATTTAGCGATTAATTGATGGGTGACAAATAGCCTAGCCTGCGGGCTGACTGTCAGGCGTTCTTCCCCAGACTCGGTGAGGGCTTGCAGGAGCGATCGCTCGATTAGAATTTCTACAGCCAGTTTCAATTCTGATAAGTCTTCAGCAAATAGTAGACTCGATTGCAACTCGCTAAGGGTGGCGGGTTTATTGCTCGCCAAACAAGACAATACTTTTACTTCTAATTCATGAAAATCCTGAAATTTCTCCTCAAAATAATCTCGGACAATGCCCTCAATAACCGACGGAGTTTTTTTGACGAGTTGTGCTAAATTGCCCGCTAACATATCTTGAGCGTGAGTGACGGCTATTTTTAATAGGAGGGGATTACCGCCATATAGGTAAATGAGTTCTGATAGTAAATTACTCTCTGAAGTAGAAACGTGGGGGGCGGATAAAATGATTTCTTTGGCATCCTTTTCAGGTAATTCTCTCAGTTCTAAATCTCGACAATGTAAGGTTCTTTCTGCTAAATTATCGAGTTCTATAGGGTGAGTCCAACTGATGAGAAGCAGGCAACTTTGGTGAGAGGTTTGTGCTATTTGTTGGAAGAGTTCCCCGTAACTTTCGTATCCGGGACGGTATTGTCCTGGTAGCTGTCCGCTTTCGAGGATAGTTTCGACTTCATCGAAGACTAATAAACAGCGGGTTAAACGCAAATATTCTATTAACTGGGAGATGAGTGAGTTGCTGGGTTTGGGAATGTCGATTTCTGAATGATGAGAGAGGAATTGCAAGATGTCTGGCAATAGTTTTTCAAGGGGGCCAGATGTGGCGATATTTCGCCAGATTATGGTTTGAAATTCCCCTTGAATTTGTTGTAGAGTTTGGGTAGCTAATGCTGTTTTGCCAATCCCTCCCATGCCACAAATTGTGACTACTCGACAACGGTTTGTCACTATCCATTTTTTGAGAGTTTCTATTTCGTAATGCCGCCCGTAGAAAGGTTCTTTAGCTGGGACTTCTTCCCAATCAATACGCGGTGAGAATTGAGGGATAGTTGTGTCTTGGAAGCGGGTATTCTCTACGACGGTTGGATAAACTTCGCGGTCGGTTGTAGCATCGTGACGGTTATTGGCAACTTGTTTCTGGTATTCAGTTACGAGAATTTGCTGGAGTTTGGCTAATTTTCCAGGCCCGGCACCTTGAACTTCAAATTTTTTATATACTTCTCCCAGGCGTTTTTGTAAGGCATCTTTGCGAACGCGAAGCTGGTCTGAAATATCAGACATGGATTCGCCTTTGATTGCTCTTGATAAGACCTCAAATTCGTTTTCGGAAATGCCAACTTTAGTGGCTAAAGTTATTAAAAAATCTTCGGGAAGTTTCATACTACGTTGAATACAGGTATTACAAAGCGGGCGGTTCTATTCAAAGATAGCTGGGAAAGGACGGGGCGATCGCGCGAAATCAGCGAACACAGAAATTTTGGCATTGGAAACAGAGGTTTCTGGGCTGTAACTTGATTATATGGGCTTTTTTCTCACTTAGAACGCGATAAACGAGATAGACAACAGAAGAAATGAGGGGTGGGGCCAACCAAGACTTCTGGGCTGTAACTTGATTATATGGGCTTTTTTCTCACTTAGGACGAGGTAAACGAGATAGACAACAGAATCATTGAGGGGCGATCGGCTGAAATTTGGAGCAGTTGCTCGATCGGGATACTTGATTGGTGGAGGTTTAGAGCTTGTTTCAGTTGCCGTTAGAGGCAGGACTGTTTCATTCTCCTGTAGGGGCAAACCCCCCGTGGTTGCCCCGATCGCTGAAATGCCCAATTTATCCTGTCTGGGTCAGGGCGGGCACGGGGGCTGGGCGGGCACGGGCCTGGGCGGGCACGGGCCTGGGCGGGCACGGGGCAGGGCGGGCACGGGCCTGGGCGGGCACGGGGCAGGGCGGGCACGGGGGCACCGCCCCTACAAAATCCTGGTTTTTCTGAGAAACCGCCCTGCCATTAGTGGGGCTAGAGCCTTTTGAAATCGACTTTTGAGGGTTTTATCTCACTTAATGAGATGTTTTTGAGCATTAGCTTGACAAACTAGAACTTAGCTTGATACATTAATCTCAGTTAGGCGCGGTGGATGTTTCAGAAAGTCGGCGCAGCCGGAGAGCTTTCTGAGTTCAGCGAACCTGAATACAGTTTCCCCCTCAGCTTTGCATAATTTTTGGGTTTGACCCTGGTTAATCAGTAGATGTCGAAACCAGATTTACCTGTGAAAACTGCTGGACTAAAACAAATGATGAGTATCGTTACTCGATTGGAGAGTAAAAAGCCATGTTTAGGTGCGTCAAGTTGATAACCGCTTTACCGACGATCGCGCTTCTGTCTCTTTTCAATCTGTTCCCGAGGGCGATCGCCCAAGAGTATCCGGGGTGTTTTCAGTTGAATTCTCAAAGAAAACAGTATCAATCTCTCGATGAGCTTTGTCGATTTCCCAAACCACCTGAAAACACGCGGAAGCCAGACCCTTTTAGGGTTCAGCTCGTGAATGGACTGGAGTTAACTGGATTAGCGATGGAAAATACAGGAACTCAGCGATTTCTTGTAGGGCGGTTAACCAACAAGCAAAGTAAGACGGCTAAAGTTCGGTCTATCAGCGTTCAATTTATCGATAAACGAGACGGAGCAGTAGTCGAATTTTTGACTGTTCGGCTTGGCGGTGTATTAGCTCGCAATCAGGGTTATGAATTCAGGAGCATCATGGACAATGCTCTTCAACTAGGCGATCGCAGTAACAATGATTTGTCAATCAAGTTTTTGGAGTGGGACTAGGTAAGATCCTAGAGATCAAACTTAAACCCATACCAAATCATTCAATAAATTAGAAAAAATTAATGAAATGAGTAAATAAATTTTTGGGCTGGTTTCATTGAATCCCTTTGTTAAACGGAAGTCAAGACCCAAAAACCCAATTCTCTGATTTTTAATTCCTCTATATACAGACTAGGAGCGACATTATGGACGAGTTTGTTAGGAAAGCTGCTGGACTAGGATTGCCTGTAATTTTACTTCTAATTGTGATGGCAACTACAGGTTTTGCAGGAGCGGCCGCAATTACGACGGCTTTGGCAATGTTAGGTGGGCCAGCAGGAATGTTCGGTGGCATTGCTTTGCTAGGCATCATCGGTTTAGCGACAGAAATGTTATCTAAGTACGGTCTTGAAGCGCTGTTAATTGGAATTTACAGGCAGCGCATTCAAAATGGAGAATCTCATGCTGCAATTTGCAAAGAAATCCGCCAATTACCACTATCTGGAGATTTGAGGCGGAGACTTGGGGAAGAGTTTGGCTTTTAGTAAACATGAGATGAGCAATTGTATTTGTAAATTGCCCAAGATAGATCGCTGCTAATTGCTTAGAGAATCAAATAGGAGGAACAGATGGAGAGCGAATTGATTGGAGAGGTTAGATTACGCAACTGCCACCTAGTCTACCGTGAAGGCTCAAACTATCGAGTAGATGTGATTAAGGATCAAAGACCTACAATCGTATTTACAAAAAACATTACTTGTGAAGTAGTGGAGTATTTGTACAATCAACTCAAGGGACATCAAGTTAATAAAGATGAAGCAGCAGATGTCCTCAAACCAGTTGCCAGCAAGTTAGATTTACCTTACAGCTATGGCCATCAGCTTGCCTATTATACGCAGGAGGTTTTAGTGGTACTTGTGGCGATAGGTAGAGCAAGTTTGAGTCAACAAATAGGTCGAGGTTGTTGTTATACAATTTTTCGGACGTGCTAAATCCTAAAAGGAGGCGATCTAATAGCTTTTCCGAACCGCCAATAGACAATAAATATGAAATCTAATCAACTCATCCAAATCAGCGGTACACCTGGTCAAATTGTGGGGATTGTTCCCGTTCAAAGTAATGGCACAATTACGGTTAAATTGGCTGGCGAAATGTTACAAATCAGCTCGGAATCTTTTTTCGGATTAGAAACAAAAGAGGTGTTTATTCCGATTGAGGATGTTAGAGCGATTGAAACAGGAGAGGGTTGTACTTGGTGGCTGTTTTGGTTAGGAATTCCGACTCTCAGTATTTTTATCGGTGTTGTCTTTATTATTCTTGCCTTCATTGTCAAACAGCGGTATCTGACTATTTACAGCAGTCGGGTTAATGTGATAGTATTTCACAGGAAGGGAGAAAAAGTGGCTCAGTTTAGAACTGGTGTTTTAGAGGCTCGCTATTCTAAGTCTCTGGCGATCGCTAAACCGCCCATGCCACCACCGCCATCACGTCCTTTGAATATTTGATTCAAGAGAGTAGATATCATATCAAATCCGCGCTTGATCGTCGGGCGTAAAATCGAGTAGACCTCTTGCAAAAATCCTTTCATCAATTAATGGGACGGGCAAGATGCCCGTCCCACAAGAGTTATTTTTCTTGTGGGATGGGCATCTTGCCCGTCCTAATTATTTTTGCAAGAGGTCTAGTCAACATTCAACACTCAACCATCATTGAGTTTTGCGACCCCGATTTAACAGTTAACAATTAACAGTCAACTATTATGAGGAGTGCAACCGGAATTGATATCATAATCCAAATGTCCTGAGTTTATGGTGCTCAGCAAAATAAAAATGCTCGTGGTGCGGGCCCCATATCCCGGATGAGGAAGACGCTTATACTCTCATTTCTACCACAAATCCAGGAGAGCCAATCTTTTATAAAAAACCGGATTTTTTAGAGTAAGTCTTATTTAAATTAACAAAACTACGCCTGCTGTTGCTAGCAATAACAGAATTCCGGCTGCACCTGCTAGCGGTTTCGCTGCTATTCCTGTAATCCATTCTGGTACGGTAGAAGTAGGTTTAATTGCGCCTTCTGTATCTACGGTAGTTATACCCCAAATCCAAGCTGCGTGAATGCCGATCGCCAATCCTAAACTGCCATTGTCGGCGATGCGGGCTAATGTTAAAACCATCCCCATCAGCCACAATCCTGGCAGTTGCGGTAGAGTTTCTTTGGCGGCCCAAATTAGGTGGGCGATCGCGAAAATGAAACTGGCGATCGCTGCTGCGATTAGCACTGAGTAATCTTGCTGGAGGATTGTTTGCAAGCAGCCGCGAAAGATTAACTCTTCTGTGGCGCTAATCCACAGTCCTAATAACAGAGTCAGCAGACTAGCAGGGTTAAAAATTAAAGTCCAAACATTAATTTTTTGTTCGCCTGTTTCTGTGGAAGTTTCGCTTTTTTTTAGCTCGACCCAGCCTGCGGTTAATTGCAGACCGAATAAAATTACTAAGCTGATTATTCCTAATCCTAATCCCCGCATTAATGACATCAAAACTGCGGGTTTCCAATCCCAACCCCAGTGGGCAAAAGATGCGTTTTCGATCCAACTTGTCGCCCATAAAATGAAGGGGACAATCACGTAGAGGGAAGCTAGTAAAGGTAGTTTTTTGTTCCCCAGGGGTTGGGGTGGATGCCATTTGAGGGCGATCGCCAGCACAATCGCTGCGGGAAGCCACACAACAATCCAAGTCGAGAAAAAGAAGATTATTTTAACAAGGGCTGGTATTGACGGCGACATCAATTGCAGGTTGTTTATACTATTCCACATTTAAGGAGTTGCAACTATACTACTGTTGGCTGTTGGCTGTTGGCTGTTAACTGTTAACTAATGACTGTTAACTAATGACTACTGCCAACTGCCAACTGCCAACTGACTACTGCCAATTGACTACCGATCGAGCTTGCGCTGAATTTGCCTCAGAGACTGGTACATTTCCGGCAAGCGGTTGTAGACGGCTGCGGCTTTGAGAAATAGTTTGTGGGGAATTGCTGGAACGCCCGTCACGATCGCACCTGCGGGCACGTCGCTGTGAATTCCGGCTTTAGCAGTGGCGATCGCCCCATCTCCGATTTTGGCTTGATTAGCAATTCCTACTTGACCTGCCAAAATTACATTGTTGCCAATTTTTACTCCGCCAGCCATGCCAACGTGAGCGGCAAACGCGCAATTTTTCCCGACTTGACAGCCATGACCTACCTGCACTAAATTGTCGATTTTTGTATTCTGGCCGATGCGGGTTTCTCCGACAGCGGGCCTGTCGATCGTGCTGTTGCAGCCAACCTCAACGCCCTCTTCTAATACAGTGCAGCCAGACTGCTCCATTTTCACCCATCCTGTGCCTGTCGGCACGAACCCAAAACCTTCGGAACCGATCGCCGCACCGCTGTGAATCACGCAATTTGCCCCGATGCGAGTACGTTCGTGAATGACACAATTAGCGTGTAAAACAGTGCCTGCGCCTATTTCCGCATCAGGGTAAATTACGACATTTGGATGAATGCAAACGTTGCTGCCAATTTTGACTTTTGCTTGAATAACGACGTGGGGGCCGATATAGACATTTTCACCAATTTCTGCTGAGGGGTGAACGACGGCTGAGGGATGAATTTCCGATGCTGGGCGAAACGGTTGATAGAAAAGGGCGATCGTTTGAGCAAACAGCAATCGCGGATCTGCGGCGGCAATCCAAGCGATATTGCGATCGGTACATTGAGCTTGGAGGCTTTCATCTAAGGGTAAAATTAAAGCCGAAGCATTTGTAGTGGCTGTATGAGGGGCAAATTTAGCACCTTCTATGTAACTGATTGTGCCGGATGCAGCTTCATCAACAGGGGCCGCGCCTGTAATTTCTGGATCGGTAGCAACCGACGCTGTGAGGGTGCGACTGGTGGCTAAGTTAAGTTTTTGTACTATTTCGCTAAACTTCATCTATAAAAATTTTTTGTTAACACAGATGGATCATAGTTAAAATTACCAGCTTTAGAGCACGATCTGAGCAGTTGCCATTGAAAAAACAAAAACCCCGATTTCTGTAAGAAGTCGGGGTTGTAGCGATCGATTATTTTTGGCAATTATTTTACAGAAACAGCATCTACGTCAACGGTGCTGCCTTTGGCTTCAGAATAAGGGGCACCGGTGGCTTCGGATGCTGAAGCTGTCTCTGTTTGACGAGATTTAAAGTAGTCGATCGCCATTTGGGATACTTCGGAAATCAGCAACACAGCAATTGCCACATCGTCAATTTGTCCGATGACGGGGAGAAAGTCTGGGGCTATGTCGATCGGGCTTACCAGATATGCCAGGGTTCCCAGAATAATCCACCAGCGGTATTTGGGGTTGCGGAGGGTGTCGCGATACCAGTTGTAAACAGATTGTATAGAAAAGTTCATGCGGTTGTCCTCTACTTATATTTTCAATCTTGACAAATTCTCGCTCGAAATGCTTGTGGAGATATCCCCCCTAGGGTTGGCAAGAGACTTCTACCTGGGAGTATAGGGAATTGGGCTGGAGGGATTTGTCAAGCTGTGTCGGAAGGGCGGGGACTCTTGACAACGCCCCTACAGAAACCTGACAGATGAAAGCTGATGGAATTTATCTGTGTTTATCTGCGTTGATTTGCGGTTGCAAAAAACATTCATATTGTTGACGGTAGATTCGGCATCTATTACTTGTATATCGTGATTAAAGCAAGTTACTTAAATTGGGATTTTTTCACCGCAGATGTCAGCAGATAAACACAGATGAACGCTGATGGGATTTATCTGTGTTTATCTGCTGTTTCAAATAACTTCATATTTTTATCTCACGAATTTTGAAAGATCCATTTTTGGTCGCCGATCGCAATTTCGCAGCCATTTGGTAGCCAAAAAGGCTCGTTAGCAGCCAGCCTCTGCCCACCCACAAAAGTGCCGTTGGAACTGCCGCTATCGACAAGCTGATACCGCTGTTTGCCAATTTCGTCAGTGGCCCGGCGGATTTGAGCGTGGTAGCGCGAACTTTGCGGATCTTGCAATACTAAAGTGTTGGTTGGTTCGCGTCCAATTGTAAAGGGATTGGCTGTTAGGGCGATCGCTTCTCCAGAAAGTTTGTAGATTAAATATGCGGTTGTTTGCCGATCGCTGCTTGCGAGTACGGTTGGTGCAAGTTGGGGAGGATTTCTGTCAGGAGGGAGGCTGTTTTGAGCAAGTTGTTGTGTTAGTTGTTGTAAATCGCGATCGAAACCCGCTGCTGTGTCTGAAGCTGGAAGACTCGCAGGAGAATTACCTGAAATTAAGTTTAACTGCTGTACGGGAGATTGAGGAACAATCGGACGGCCTGCTTCGGCAATTCTCATTTGCAGGGCGGCGGCATTTTCTGCTTCCTGTCGGGCACTCATTCCCTCAACTTGGCGAATAACTCCGTTGGTTTCGGGAAAGCTGACATCGCCAATTCGCACGTCTTCTAAGTTAAAACCTAGGGTATAAAAATCTTGGACGCGATCGAGCAAATTTTGGCGCAGCAACAGCCGTCCTTGACTGATAAGCTGTTGTAGGGGTATTTGCCCGATCGCTAATCCCATACAATCCTTAACTGCACTTGCTAAAACAGCTAAAGGATCGGACAATTCCAAAGCTACTCGTTTCGGATCTATAACTTGATAAATAACAGTCAGAGTGGCATCAATTAAAAACCGATCCTTAGACAAAAAATCTCCGTGCGACTGTACATCCAAATTGCGGAGTTTGGTGTCTACGATGACAATTTGACACTGTTCCAACAGGGGAAGGGCGAAGCTGAAATGCCGCCCGGATTTCAGGGTACGCACGGCGCGGCCGTTTTTGACCAACAAACCCGTGTAACCCGCCCCTATAAAGTCCATACTAAACCCGGCCCAGCGTTCTGGAGTTATCGTTTGAATCAGGGGAGAAGCGTTGTTCATGGGAGGGAGTTGAGGGAGGGGAGATTCTATTTTTAGGGTAACAAATTGCTGCGGGCGAGCGATCGGGCGGTGTGCCGGTTCCGCAACCTCTATTCTATACTTCTGGACTCCCCACGATTCAGGCCGGACTGGATCTAGCTTGCATCTAGTTGATGGTGGGGGCGATCGAAATACTGTTTGTAGGGTGCGTCTGATCCTTCCAACCTGTTGAAATCGAAAGAATTAATGTCTAACGCACCCTACAATTTGCTGCAACTGTGACTATTTGTGCTAATATTAAAGAGCTTAAACATTACTGATTAAGAGCATTTAACTAAGATGTCTAAGGAATCAGTCATCACAGAACATATCGAAATTACGCCTGGGGTACTTGGTGGTAAGCCACGCATTGCTGGCCATCGAATTGCTGTAGCACACATCGCCGAAATGGATCTGAAAATGGGAATTTCTATAGAAGAAATTGCCGGCAAGTATGACTTACCACTTGCCTCTGTTCATGCTGCAATGACCTATTATTACGATCGTCGAGAAGAAATCGATCGTCACACTGCTGAAAGTCGAGCTATTGTGGAAGAATTAAAGCGTAATAGTCCACCATCTCCGTTACAAGACAAATTGAGGGCAATTAGAGGTGAGTGAGCAAATTCGTTTTCATGTAGACGAACATATTGACTCTAATATTGCGCGCGGTTTACGTCGTTACGGGATAGATGTGACGACAACAGTTGATGCAGGGTTGCGTACTAAAAGCGATGAGTCACACCTAGCCTTTATTCGCGAATAGCAGCGCGTGATATTAACTCACGATGATGATTTTATAATTATGGCAAGTTATACCACCGATTATCCGGGAATTGTCTATTGTCCTCCTAATTCTCGTTCTGTTGGCGAGATTATCCGTAGTTTGATTTTAATTTATGAAGTCTATACACCTGAAGAAATGATCGGGAGGATTGAATATATTTGACATTATTGTAACGCGATCGCACTTTCGGAAAATAAGGGCGATCGTACTTTAAGATTGAGGAGGGGAGAGGGGCGATCGCATCTCGATTTGCTCACTGCTTGTTAACGCCAGCCTAGCTCGTACTTCTACTGCTGAAAAGGTTTTTGTTTGTTGTCCGCGCTCGTTGATAAATGCCATCAAATCTTAATTCTAGCGAGTTAGTTCAATTTGTTGATCAAAGTTATTAATTTCTGTGCGCTTCGCTTTAGTTTTCATTAACTTCTCTGCCTTCCAAATTTTCAACTATTTTAGCAATCAGTGGACGATAAATGGTGTTATCTAAGTGTCCCTTGTACCACTCCTTATAATCTCCACTATTATATAAATGTTCTTCAATCAGTCGAGCCTCTTCCAGTAGAATCCACAAGTTATGAGTAGCTCGATTACAAAAACCTTCCATACCACTTATTTTAAGTCCATTTAATTTATACTGACGACAAGCTGGACAGAGACATTCCTCTAGTTTTTTTTCCTCTTCTTGACTGACTTTACGACCTCTCCAGTTTCCTAAAGGAGCGACAATTCGCTCTCCGGTTCCAGGCAATTGTATCATCCCCCGCGCCGCCCGACTGCGCCAACCGCTTGAGTCTACTGAGTTAATGCTCAATAAAGCGGCTAAATGTATAGTTGCTGTCCCACCAATGCCAAAAACATGAAGTTTTGTATTTTTAAATTCTTCGCGTATATGTTGAATGCTAGATAGAATTTTCTGATAAGGTATTGCTTTAGGAGCGCGTAGTAAATTTGGTACAATGCCACCCAACGCAATATATGGTTTTGCTAAGAATTCCTGATGTGCTTTGATTTCATTTACATAATCTTCAAGCAATTCGCTAATGTGAATAACAGGAATGTATGATGGATGGTCTTTATAAGCCAGATTCATTTCCATTGTCCGCTTAAAACATTGTTTCTGCTCCTTAAATGTCATTTTGGGAGTAGGAATAAAGTCTTGAGGAATTGGATACCAGTCTGGTTTAGCTTTTTCTACAAACTCTTCATACTCTTTTCTTGGCGTTTCACCATCACGTTTTATAAAGTAAAAAGCACCGTTATCAAGATAAATTTGAACCTGAGTAGGAATACCCAGAGATTCGTGCAGTCCCTTTTCCATTGCCTCACGCCTGCGTTTAGGCATTTTGTGAAAATCCGCGTAGGAAATCATTACCGCGTGTAGCTGGGGAAGGTAATACTCTGAGGTTCTATCCCATACACGCGGTTTGATCCCTTTTAAACTGATGCCAGCGACAATTTCCAAATAGTTTATCCCTTTGTCTGTTTGGAAGATTTTGCTTTTTTGGAAGTTTCCGCGTGGGCTTCCTCCAAAGCATCGAAAGCATCTTTTTCTTCTCGTTCGCCTTTGGAAGCAGGTTCTTTTATTTTTACCAGGACAGGAAAGCTCGTAAGTTGTCCAGATAGAATTGCTTCACCATTTTCTAAATCTGGAAGCATCTTTACTTCTTCCTCACCTAAACTTTCAATTACCCTACGGACAAAATTTTGGTCAGCAGGGTTAACCATACGCATGATGATGTATGAGTTACACATGGCGAGAGTGGTTTCATCCAGTCGGGAAGGGCGCTGACTAATTAAAATCAAACCAACACCAAACTTCCGTCCTTCTTGAGCAATCTGTCTGGTAACATTAATAGATCGTTGTTGTGCTGGTGTATTGGCTTTTCCAGGGGCAAAGTTATGAGCTTCTTCAAGTAGTAGAAGCACTGGTAATTTCAGCTCATCTCTTACCCTTGAATCAAAAATGTTGTCAGAGATAATACTGTAAATTGTTGCTTGAAATTCCTCTGTATAGCCAGCTAAAGAAACCACACTTATTTGACCATATTTAACTAATTCTTTTCGGTCAGTTGGTAACGGTTCAGCACCAGTACGAGCTATTTTTTGATTTGTTTGTTCCATACGTCGTAAAGCCCCTGCTGCTGCATAAGTGCGCTTTTTAATTGCTTCTAGTGTGCGTATGTCATTTTTTGAATAGCTTGTGAATCCATTCCAACCCCAGTCTTCTAATTGTTGTCTATCATTTTCACCATCATTGTCACGCAATGCTGCTTCACCGGCTTCTGCCATCTGAGCAATTAACCACAAATTAGGTTGCACACCATATTGCTTTAAATCAGGTTTGTTAATGCGTGTAGCCAACCAATCGACTCGCTCAATCATCTCTTGTGATTTGTCTTTTATATAAAAAGACTTAGCTACCTGAAAGACATCGCTAAAACGAGTCAGCATGGTAGACGTTAGTTCATATCCAAGATTACTCACAATTTGAGCTACTGTATCGCTGTCTTCTTCAAAAATAGGAAACTGTGCGTAGTAGCGATGCACTCGTTCTTTAAATTCTGGAACATCTGCTAAACCCGTGTAATCTCCATGAGGGTCAAATATTACTATGGGATAATTTTTCGCAGCCAACTGCTCGATAACTCGCCTCGCTGCCCAACTCTTGCCAGCACCAGTCATGGCTAAAATTGCTAGGTGACGGGTGACAATGGCATGACCATCTACTGTGACATTTACTTCAGAACGGTTGGAAAGAGTAGCAATGTCTAAAGCTCGATTTTTCTTGTCTTGCAGTTCCCCAAGAACCACGCGAGCAATGTCTACTGATTCAGGCCGGTAAGCAGTGGAAGCCGGTTTAGGAGGATAACGAAGTTTATTTAGCTTACCACCTCCCCTACGATCCGCAGGTTCAGCACCTAATACTTGACAAACCGCTGTCACCATTTCCACAGTTAATGAAAGCACTGTATCTAATGGATTTGTCCGGGTAGCAGCCAACTCATGTCCTGCTTCAGTTGGGAAAAGAGGATTTATCCGTTCAATCGTTTGAACTTTAGCCCAAATACGAATTTGTTCTACAGTGGAATTATTTTCTGATTGACGCAATTCAGCATCTACAGCGATGATGTCTTGTTCGCGGACAGATTCAGGTGTTACAGCTAGTCGAAACTCGCGACTTGTACTTTCGCCTACCAACGTCCCGACCGAACGATTAGGTGCGACAGAATTAGGAGATGAATTGTTGGGTTGCGGTGTTTTTTTTGCAGATGTTGCCATAAGTTTTGTTCTCTTCTAAACGTTAGGACGGAATAACCAATCCCGCTTGGTCATGTAAATTGACTGAACTATGATGCGTCGCATTTGAGCGTCAGTAATCTGTCCATTTTGCAAGCTAACACTCAAATGATACTTGATTAGCTTACTATAAGACTCAGTTAGCCAGTTGGGAATCTTAGCGTATTTGTCAGCAATGTCTAATCCTACGGGAAAAGCATATCCAGGCAGCACGCGAGCATACAAATAAGCGCGTCGAGCAGCTTCTATAATCTGGTCTTTACCTAAATCAGCAAAAACTTCTACTCTAAATGGTTCAGTAGTTTCAGAAACTTTTACATAGCACCCTTGAACTTTAGGAAATCCAATTTTATTAGATGATTTCAGGCAACTCCAATCTGCATCGGTTGTATAAGACTCATCAGGTAAGGAAATTTTACCTTTAGTTAGTCCGGCATATTTATTTTTGATGTCCCAAGGTTCTGAAAACTGACCGGGTTCCAACAACATAGATAGCAGGAGAGCATCTGTATAGCCTAGTCTGTCCAACAAAGCTTTCTCTGATGTTATATCTTTACGCTCATATAAATTATTAAAGTAATTTTCATTTCCTTTATCTCGTAAATTTCGGAAGATTCTTTTAAGCAAAATGGTTTCACTGAATTCTCTTAATTCTCCCCCTCGTTCAACTACGCCAACAATAATTGTTTTGGGTTTTCGTTTCCTGGCTTCTTCAATTAATTGACGATACAGAAATGCCATCCATGACAAAGGTTCAAATAGTCTTCTTTTTACCCAATCATTAGATCGGTCTGGCGCAATTTGTGAATAAATATCTAATTTTGCTTCTCGCATAAACTTTTCCTTAAGCTCAATAGCTAATTCAGGTTGTGCGTAGTGGCTCAAAAAAAGGTCAATGTCTTTTTCCGTAAAAGGAGTATGTCCAGCATAGGCACTCATCATGTAAATCAGCGGGCCATGAAACATTAAAACTCGTAAATCAGGTGTCCGTTTTAAAGCTGATAGACCCCCTAAAAGTTCGGCAGTAATTCGGACAATATCAGGGAAATCTTTGCGTTCTTTACTACCACCTTCTAAATCGCCAAAAATAACGGGATAATAACCAAACTGTTCGCGTTCAGCCAGATTACGTTCCCCAGTTCGTACACGATAAGAACCTACTCGTAGAAGAACAGGAACAGGACTTGACATTTGAACCTGACCTAGACCCCCATCAATAAAGGTGACAACTTCACCCTGAACCTTCTCCCAATTTAGATCGTTGATGGCTTTAGCATTAAGTATTTGCTCTCTTGTTCCTAAATCCGCCTCGCGCATTGCTCGTCGCAAGTGTGTGACAAATTTTGCAGTATTTGCAAAATAGTGATCCCGCAAACTCTCCGCAACAAGAAGCGCATTTTCCTGTAACTTAATCATCAAGTGAGGCTGACTTTGTAAATCTGCTCTCACGCCTTCCTCAGTTAAACGATAATCTGGGCTATCTGGTTGATTCATTCACTTCTCACTTCAATACCTAACTGGATTAGCATTCGCCTAGCCGCACTTGAATGAAAATCACTGACAGGCAATCCTGTCAAGAGACTTACCACCCACTTCGGCGATACTCGTTGATCGCCAACTAACACATACCACGACTGGTAACAACCAGGGTTGCCCTTGCCTTCCACCAACGCTTGACGCACTAAATCAAGCACTTTTCCTGGTGTCAAAACAACCTCAATCCCTTTAAGACTTGCTTTCCCTTGGGGGACAACAGCCTGTCTACTAGCTAGTTCCGGGGGCTTCCCGTACAGCCAATCATGCAAGGTTGCCAGCTTTTTACCCAAAGAGCCTGTAGCAATTCGCACAGCTAATCCTGATTTAATTAGCATATCGTATTTATCCAGTGCAAGGAAATAATCTTGACCTAGACAAATGCAAAGTTTCTGGTATGACTTTGCGCTGAGGATATCTTCAAATTTAGCAATGACCTCTGGCTGCAATTGACGCGATCGCATTTTTGTCATTCGTTGGTCATAATTTGGAATCTGATAGTCACTGGGTATCAAGCCAAACTTCGCTGACAAAATATATATCTCTAACCGTGCTGATGGTTGTTTCCGCAGAAAACGACGCAGCAAACGGAATGTTGGGCCATCATAGCGCTCAATAGCAGGCAGCGAATCAGCATCCGAACGTTTACGCTGCGAGCAAGCCAAAATTAGCAGATGTCGCAAATTCAGAACTCACTATATGTTATTCATGTTATTTACCACATTATTCTATTTCTTGCTTTACAACTAGCGTGATGAAGTAGAGGTAGCAGATGCGATCGCCCTTTCATTCCCTAAAAGCGATCGCCCTTGTGACAAGACATTATAAGTGCGATCGCCACATCCTAAGCAACACCATAGCTCGTAAACTGCCTTGCATAGGGAGGCTGAAGCCCCAAAACAATATCCTCCCGCGCCACACCCATCAGCACTAACTCCTCAGCAATCAGTTCATCGGTTTGATTGCGTTGAATCCAGACTTTCCCATCTTTGATGTCTAAGTGGATCGGGCAACTATAAATCCGATTGTGACCGTCCCAACCTAAATCTAATATCTGATAATGGTCATGTTCGGTGTCAAACAAAACCTGGATTTCTATGTCACCATTGATGGGTTTACTTTTGCTATATTCCATCAGAAAATTGCGAACAATCTGCCGATATTTAGTTAATCTATCCATTCCACAATCACCTCATTAGTAGGGTCATATAGCAAAACCATTTGATTTGTAAACAATGGATTCAATCATCACAAGCGTTTCAGGTTTTTCTACATTGACGACTCAAATAGACTTGCTATATACTAACAACTTTAAATCGTACTCAGCTATGGCCGCTTGGGGCAAAGCACGAGAGAAAAATGAATTATAAGCAGCGATCGGAACTGCCAAATAGAGCGATCGATCTGGCTCCAAATTTCTGAGTGCTAGTCGATAATTCAAAAATTGACCGAGGGCTAGGTGGAAATCAAACATAGCTGATTCGCTCAGAAAGCTTTTAACCTCCACCGCAATCTTCTGCACACCTCGCTCTGCGGCTAAAAGCTGTTCCGCCCCCAAGTCAATCCTGAGCCGATCGTCTTCGCTAAACTTTAGCTTCAGCGGATCGTGGGTAATTACCCAATTATCCTTCAGGAGAGCGGATTTCACAGACTCATGGAAAACATCCCTAGCCGACATAGACTTTACTCAAATACCTAGTTTCCATTCTATCCAAACCCACGCACTTAGGAACTTATACCAATTTTTTATGAGGCTGCATAGAATCCGATCCCCCCTAGCCCCCCTTAACAAGGGGGGGACAAGATTCCGATCAAAGTCCCCCTTCTTAAGGGGGATTTAGGGGGATCGAGATATGTGCAACTTCACATTAAATTGGTATTAGCACAAATAGTATTATAACACTCAACCAAAATGCCAAGAATCAAATAAGCGCGATCGCCCTTTCATTCCCAAAAACCGATCGCCCTTTCATTCACCTGACCAAAAAAGCCGCACACTCAACATGAGAAGTCTGAGGAAAGAAATCCGCCGGCTGCACTCGCGCTAACTTATAATCCCCATTTTCGCACAAAATCTTCAGGTCGCGAGCCAAAGTAGCAGGCTTGCAGCTAACATAAACAATGCGATTTGGCTTGATTTCCTTGATAGCTTCCAAAACCGCGCGATCGCACCCTTTCCTCGGCGGATCTAGCAGCACAATATCCGGTGTCAATCCCAAGGAAGGCAGCAAACTCTCTACAGTTCCCGCCTGAAACTCGACATTTCTCACGTCATTTAACTCAGCATTTAATTGGGCTTGTTCGATCGCCGCCAGTTGCACTTCTAAACCTATGGCTATTTTTACTTGTTTTGCCAGGGGTAAAGTAAAAGTACCAATGCCACAGTAAGCATCAACCAAAACCTCGTTTCCCTGCAAATTCAATTCCCCTACCATCACCTCTAACAACGCTTCAGCAGCCTCTGTATTTACCTGAAAAAAAGTATCGGCCCTTAGCTGAAATTTCAAACCAGCAAAGCTTTCTCGCAGATAAGAACGACCCGCAATGCAGCGAGTTTCTGCACCAAAAATCACATTAGTTTGAGCGGGATTTATATTCAAACAAACCCCTGCAAGTTGAGGATATTGTTTCAGCCACTCTGATGCTTGCTCTTCGATCCCCGGCAAGTCTCCAGTGCGAACTATTAAAGTTAGCAGCATCTCGCTGGTGCGCCGTCCGATCCGCAAGGACAAGTGACGCAATTCTCCTGTATGTTTCTTTTCGTCGTAGACTTGCCAATCCCGCCAGTGGATGTCTTCTTTGACTTCTTTTAACAAAGGATTGAGGCGCGGATCTTGCACCGGACACTGATTGAGATTGACTAATTTGTGGGTGCTTTTTTGATAGTAACCTGCTTGGACTTGACCTGTTGCAGATATGGCCACGGGATAAGTCGCTTTGTTGCGGTATCCCAAAAATTGGGGAAATCCCTCGATTTTTCCCGTTAAAATTTCATCCACTTGGGGATTGCTAAATCCGCCAATCCGTTCTAAGGCTTGAATGATTTGATTTTGCTTGGCTGCAAGCTGATATTGATAGTCTACGTGCTGCCACTGACAGCCGCCGCACTTGTCGGCGACAATGCAGTTAGCTCGGATGCGGTGTTCGGATGCTTCCAGAAGTGTGTCCAGCTTGCCTGTAGCATAGGTGGATTTGACTTGCACGAGGCGGACAAGGACTCGATCGCCCGTCACGGTATCGGGCACAAACACTACTAACTCACCAAAACGACCAACTCCGTCGCCGGTGTCTGTCAAGTCGGTAATCTCTATCTCAATCAGTTGACCTTGCTGGCAAGGGTTTGCCAATTTCGTCGAGTTTGGGGTCGGGAATTTAGATTTGGTCACAAGTAGTCGTGGTAGGATTTAATATGGTAATGCAATATCGCTCTCTCTTTCCTGAGATAAGTCGTAGCGAAGCGGGGCTCCATCCATCGCACTCAAGCTCAATAGCAGCCCGTATTCCTGCTGCTGAACGTCTTGCTGCTAAAGCCAAGCTTCAACCTGCAAGTCAAGCCTGCCGTGAGTTGTCTCGATCGAGCCTGTGCGATATGCTGTTGGGGCGAGCTAGCAAAAACTCGTTAAACAGTCAAAGTGTCTGCCGACATCAAAACTCTCAATCGCAGTTTTTGAGTTTTTCTCGCCGTACCCTGGAACACAGGGAAACTGGCTTGAACATCAAGCATAACGTTTGCGGAGATTTACCCGCTACTTCTAATGTTGATAAATGTTAGAAGCAAAGTAAATCGCCCAACCAAGAATCTCATCTTTAACGGATGAGAATGTCAATTAATCTTACTCTCAAATATCCTCAATTTTTTTGAATAACAATGAGCGTAGTTAGCCAACTAATTCTCCAAGCCGACGACGAACTTCGCTATCCCAGTACCGGCGAACTTCAAAGCATCAAAGATTTTTTTAAAACCGGAGAACAGCGGGTGCGTATTGCTACTGCGCTGTCTGACAGTGAGAAAAAAATTGTTGAAGAAGCTAGCAAAAAACTCTGGAAAAAACGCCCTGACTTTATCTCCCCCGGAGGTAATGCTTACGGCCAACGCGAACGGGCTTTGTGTCTGCGCGACTACGGCTGGTACTTGCGCCTGATTACCTACGGTATCTTGGCGGGTGACAAGGAGCCGATCGAAAGCATCGGTTTGATTGGCGTTCGGGAAATGTATAATTCTCTCGGCGTTCCTGTTCCTGGCATGGTCGAAGCTATCCGCTGTTTGAAGGAAGCTTCTTTGGCTTTGCTCAATCAGGATGATGCTAAGGAAGCAGCTCCTTATTTTGATTATATCGCTCAGGCAATGTCTTAATTGCTTTGGCGATCGCTTTCATGAATGTGGCGGAGCATTCGCGGGTGATTTTTGGGGTGATTTTATCTCGCAATTGCTCGCAAATGTTTCGCTTCTGTTTTTTAGCAAGGAAGAGTTGACAGTTGACAGTTGACAGTTGACAGTTGACAGAATCAAAGGCAAGGGTTTGAGCAATTAACAGCGTCCTCACGGTTGGGTGCGGTTGCTAGTGTTAGGAAATCTGCTTGATTTCGGCTAGGAAGCAATGCTGTTTAAGCTTTCCCAGATGTTGAGTTCGTCTTGTTTTTCAATGCACATTTGATTTAAAAAGTCAAGTGTTTTTGGGAGATATTGTTTTTTGAATTTCCGGCTGTCGTACTGAATGGATGTTTTGAGCTGCGAGAGTTCTCCAAGGGTGGGGCAGGTTTGGATATGATGGGCGATCGCATTTTGCCATTCTTCCAGCCTGCGGTAGCTGACAAACAGGCCGCCTCTATCCCGATGGTGGACGAAAACCACGAAAGCCCATGATTCGACTCGCTTAATCAGGTTTTGGCTGATTTTGAGCATTTGGGCGATCGACCTGACGGTGATGCGGAGCTTTTTCGAGGGTTGGATGCGGCGAAATAGTGGTGTCATGGCTGTATACTCAGGGCTTGAGAGGCAAGTTCTGTTTAGACTCAATTACATCTTACTCTATATCAGATTCTTATCTCACTTGTGCAACAATATTTAATGGAAACTCAGATGTTGTTCGTACAACCCTCAATCATTGATGCTGTGCTAGTTTGAGAGTTAATGTAGGTGGAAAAAATGTCAGCACTCTCTAACAACGCTGTGGTAGACAATCGGCAGGAATTGCGTCCCGTTCGCTTCACGGAGACGGGGCGGATGCGTTTGGGCAAGATGTTAAAGGCTGCAAGACAGACAATAGGTTGGTCTGTTAGCGAAACACAGTTCAAAACAAGGGGGTACGAAGAGGCGCTGTTCACAGCGACAAATCAACCCGTCCCCAAAGATGTGGGTATCAGTGCCGCAACAGTCAACCGTTACGAACGTGGGAAGCTGGATAATTTGGATTGGCGATCGCTCTCTCTGTTATGCTTTGTCCTCAAGCCGATCGATCCGGTGACTGGGGAAGCCCTGGAACCGACAAATGCGCTTTACATCGCGTGCGAACATCCGCCCTACAACGATGCGAAGCTCTACGACTAGATTATTTGCAGATAGGTGATGACTGATGGTGCTAGCAGAAGCTAAGCCAGAAAAAGAATACTTGAGACGGAGATTTACTGATACCGGGCTGCGGCGGTTGGGTAAATTCCTGCGATCGTGGCGGGAAGCTAGGGGCTGGAGCGTTCACGAACTGAGCGAAAAGACCAAGCAGCATGAGGCTCAATTTTATAATCTAGGGGGAGAGCGTTTGCCGAAAGTTTTGGGGGTCAGCATTGCAGGCATTTCGAGAATCGAAAATGGCTATTACAACAAGCCTGCACCCGATATTTTGTGGCTGTTCCTCGATGTTCTCGAACCAGTTCACCCGGTTGAAAAGCGGTTGGTTACTCTAGAAGACTTACTGTTGATCGGAACAGAATTTTGGAACCCAAACGTCGAGGCGTAGGATTGACTTAAGAGTTAAATTGGATCTGTAAAATGCCGGGATTTCTTGACTTTAAGGCTGTCGTCGATCAGGAAAAACTGCGCCCTGTGCGATTTACGGATACGGGACGCGGTAGATTGGGCAAACTTCTGAAAGCAGCTAGAGAGATTCGCGGCTGGTCAATTATTGAAACAGAAATGGTCACAAAAGAATACGAGGCCGCTCTGTTTCGGACAGCCGGAGATCCTGTACCAAAAGATGTCGGTATTAGTAATGCTACTGTTAGTCGCTACGAACGCGGGAAGTTAGAAAGTTTGGATTGGCGATCGCTCAGTCTGTTATGCTTTGTCCTCAAGCCGATCGATCCGGTGACTGGGGAAGCCCTGGAACCGACAAATGCGCTTTACATCGCGTGCGAACATCCCCCATACAACGATGCGAAGCTTTACGAGTAGTTGATTGCTGACATCTGGCAGTATTGTTAATCAGCTTTTCAGGGCGGGCTAGAAGCCCAACCCCTACTCCCCACAAGCAAAATATTGAGTTGTTGTGGAACAGGCATCTTGCCTGTTCTTAACAATAGTGCGGGCTAGAAGCCCAACCCCTACTCCCCACAAGCAAAATATTGAGTTGTTGTGGAACAGGCATCTTGCCTGTTCTTAACAATAGTGCGGGCTAGAAGCCCAACCCCTACTCCCCACAAGCAAAATATTGAGTTGTTGTGGAACAGGCATCTTGCCTGTTCTTAACAATAGTGCGGGCTAGAAGCCCAACCCCTACTCCCCACAAGAGGAATATGGAGTTGTTGTGGAACAGGCATCTTGCCTGTTCTTAACAATAGTGATCGGGAATGAGTTATTACCGATCGCCCTTTTGTTTAGCTATTAAAGCTTTAGCTTGCTGCCACAGAGATTCTAACTCTTCTGCGGCATAATCCGACAAAGGTCGATCGCACGCAGCCTCTACCTTCGCAAACCGCTGCACGAAGCGATCGTTTGTTCCTTGCAAAGCAGCCGACGGATCTAAATCGTACCAGCGAGCTAATTGAATCAACACAAACATAATATCTCCCAATTCTGACTGCTGCGCTGCCTTATCCTCGTGTTTGAGAGCGTGTTCAAATTCTGCCATTTCTTCGTGAAATTTATCCCAAACGCCGTCTACACTGTCCCAATCAAAACTCACTTCCGCAGCTTTTTGAGAGATTTTCATCCCGGCGGCGATCGGCGGCAAAGTGCTGGCATAACGGCTCATTTTCGAGGCTAAAGTTGCGGGCTTTTCCGAAGTTGTGCCTTTTTCTGCTGCTTTGATTTTTTCCCAGTTTTCGTTGACTTCATCGACGCTGTTGAGTTCGACATCGCCAAAGACGTGGGGATGTCGCCGAATTAGTTTTTCTGTGATGCCCGCAGCTATTTCGGCGAAGGTAAACTGATTGGATTCGCTCCCAATTTGAGCTTGCAGAATTACCTGTAACAGTAAGTCGCCCAATTCTTCGAAGATCGCATCTTTATCTCCTTTGCGAATCGCGTCGGCGGTTTCATAAGCTTCTTCGATGATGTGGGGAATTAGAGTTTGGGGAGTTTGAGCTAAATCCCAAGGACATCCGCCGTCGGGCGATCGCAATTTAGCCACAACTTCTATAAGTTCTTTTAATGCTGTGAGCGATCGACTTTCAGAATTAGACATAATAATTTACCTTTTATATCAACCGCCAAGACGGTTATAACGTTGTTACTCCAACTATTGATTTTATTACATCTTCCTTCTTCTTCCTTCTTCCTTCTTCCTTCTTCCTTCTTCCTTCTTCCTTCTATCCTTTACATCCGTTACATCCGTTACAGAATCCGTTGCCGAACTTCCTTCTGCCTTCTTCCTTCTGCCTTCTGCTATAGATTTGCTAGATGTGCGAGTGGGAGCTTTGATTTTGGGCCTCTTAATTGTCTTAGGAGGGCGCAACCCGCTCAATCCTTTCTTTTTGAATCTTTTGTAAGCCGAGCCGCCCCAATCGCTCAGATAGTGGCTCATCGCGCCCAATTCTAGACCGATGTAAACGGCTAAAATTTCGATGTGGTGTTCCCAGATCGATCGCCCGTAACTCAACACCACATCCTGCCAATTCCAGCCGAAGTTTCCGACTTTTTGGGCAATTGCCAATCCCACGATTCCGAGAACCGCGATCCAGATAGCGAGGTACAAGATTCGCAAAGCAGTGCCGATCAGAGGGCCGTGGGACAAAAAAGAGCGGTGGCGCAGGCTTTTTTGGTACGGGAGCCAAATCAGTTTGAACCATCCCCAGCGCTGATACTGGCAGGAGTAGATATCCAAGTCGGGGCCAAACATCAGCCCGCCGAATAAGAAACTGCCGGAAACGAGCAAAGTCAGGTTGCTGCTCTGAGTCTGGCCAAAGGTGAGGGCTGCCACCAGGGGCAAACTCCACATGGTTATTTGATCGTGGGTGCGGCCAGAGGGCATTTAAAGTTTAGGATTTTTTTTACTTGATCTTTCTGAGTTACTGTGATATGATAAATCCCGGTGAGTGCAATTGGGTGATTAGCTCAGTGGTAGAGCGCCTGCTTTACACGCAGGATGCCGTAGGTTCAAATCCTACATTACCCATCCGATAACTCAATATCAACAGTTTCAGCCGTTTTTAGCAGTCAAGCCGAGAACGGCTGTTGCTTTTGACGGTTAACTGTTGAATGGGGTGACGACTAAATTTAACATTCTGTGGCGAATGTCTCAAAAGTTGGCACCCAATGCTAGAAAATTAATTTATTGATTTTCTTTTTTAGAACCGTGTATATGAAGCCTAAGATAACTAGCCCGATCGCGTGGCAGCAAGCTGAACTGCTTATGCAGCCAGCGATGATCCGAGTGATCGACAACATCCGCAAACAATTAGAGGAGTCTGTTTGGACGGGTACTTATCAAGAAGTCCAGATTCCCATTCCGGGCTATCAACTACTTTTAGAGCTTCAAGGCGAGCAAAGATGTATCGATATTTGGGAACTTTGCTATCGAGTCTGCTTTGTCAACTACCAGCCCGCCCACAGTCAAATCCAAAGCCAAGAAGTTGTAATTGATACTAGCTTGATTGAGGATGACACTGGCGATGTGGATTGGAATCGTCTTGATGCCAAAGCCAGTCAATTAATACAAGAAATATTCGCCAATTTGGGCAAATAGTCAGTTGTCAGTTGACAGGAAAGCAGTAGTTAACAGTCAACAGTCATCAGTCATCAGTCAATAGTCAACACTCAACAGTCAACAAAATTTTATGCTGATTCAAGAATTGCACGACATTCAAGCAGCGACAGGTGCTACTTTTGCAGAGTTAACAACCAAAGAAATTGTCCCAGTCAGTTTTGGTAACGACGCAGAAGCGATCGCAGCAACGAAACAAGGTGCGGCTTTGTACGATCGCACTCACTGGGGACGCATTCAAATCTCAGACAGCGATCGCCTGCGGTTCTTGCACAATCAAAGTACCAATAACTTTAATATACTCAAACCCGGTCAAGGTTGCGACACCGTTTTCGTCACATCCACCGCCCGGACGATCGACCTCGCCACCGCTTACGCTACAGAAGATGCCGTACTGCTGCTAGTTTCAGCCAACCGCCGCCGCCAACTGCTGGAATTGCTCGATCGCTATATTTTCCCAATGGATCGCGTCGAGTTAACAGATTTAACCGATACAACTGTTGCTTTCAGTGTCCTCGGCCCGGAAAGCACTCAACTATTAGAAAAAATCGGAGTTACCGAACTTCAAAATCAACCTTACGCTACTCACAAATTGATAAAAACCCCCCCTCTTTCCCCCCCTTACCAAGGGGGGGATGAAGGGGGGGTTCGAGTTGCGGTTGGTAGCGGTTTAGCAACTCCCGGCTACACGTTAATTGCGCCAGCCAGCGATGCAGCCAACTTGTGGCAGGAATTAGTCAAAGCTGGGGCCGTACCGATGGGCGATCGAGTTTGGGAACAACTGCGAATCGAACAAGGACGCCCCGCACCCGATTTTGAACTCACAGACGATTACAACCCCCTAGAAGCCCGTCTTTTACACACGATTACCTATGACAAAGGCTGCTACATCGGTCAAGAAACAATTGCCCGGTTGAACACCTACAAAGGAGTCAAACAGCAACTTTGGGGCGTGCATTTGAGCGGTGCGGTTGAACCCGGAACAGCAGTCACCATCGGAGAAGAAAAAGTCGGCAAACTCACCAGTTTTACGGAAACTGAATCCGGCTTTTTTGGTCTTGCTTACATCCGCACAAAAGCGGGCGGCGAAGGACTGAAAGTGCAAGTCGGATCGGTGTCAGGGGAAGTAGTAAATGTACCTTTCTTGAGTTCGTAGTTGCGATCGGTCGCGTGGTGGCGCCGCAGCGCCAAAAACTTTTTTGTTGAGGTTGATTTGGGAAGGATGCTAACACCATAAATTGACACCAAGTCCTATCTTTAGATAGATTTGCAAACCAACAACAGCAATTATTGTGTATAACAGTCGTCACAGAAAAAAACAGAGTTTTTCAATGAAAAAGTTTACATCGCGCTTAGTTACAACTTGCCTGCGAGTAGGAATAATCTTGGCTGTAGGAATAGCGCTAATTTTTAGCTCAGAATTGGAATTTTCGGGCAACAAAATGCAAGCGATCGCTACACATTTAACCCCTGAAGCTAAATCTTACGAAGTTGCCAGTCCCGATCGCCCGCTAACAACCGATACAGAGAAGGATGCCAAGGGTGTACTTGGCAATATCCGAGAAAAGCTGAATCTCGATCAACCCATTGCCCCCAGTACCAAAAAATTTGTAAAATCGGTAAAAGATAACGTGGGCGAAGCAGTTACGCCGGCACGGGAAGCACTAGAAAAAGCTACAGATCGAGGTAGCAGCGATCGAGCCAACTAATTCCATCGCATCCAGTTTTCAAATATCAAATTCTTAGTCCATCTCTGCTGGGACGAAAGTTTGTGTAGTAGCGATTTCAAGCCGAATCATGGAAGCGATAACGAACCCGGATTTGATTGTTCATATTGGCACTTCAGGTTGGAGTTACGACCATTGGGAAGGTGTGCTTTATCCCCACCAGCTACCGCCTCGCTCTAGGCTCGATCGCTACATCCAGCACTATCAAACCGTCGAAGTTAATAGCACCTACTACCGCTGGCCACCAAACACTACCTTTGCTAGCTGGCGAGAGCGCCTCCCCCAAGGATTTCTGATGACCGTAAAAGCCCCCCGTGGTCTAACGCACTCCAAGCGCCTTTACTCGCCAGAAAAGTGGTTGGAACGCATGAGTCAGGGACTTCAATGCTTGGGCGATCGACTCGGTATTCTGCTCGTCCAACTCCCTCCCCAGTTCGGCTGCGATTTGGCTCGCCTAGCTTACTTTCTAGAGCAGGTGCCCTCCTGGATCAAAGTAGCTGTGGAATTCCGAAACCCAAGCTGGCACACAGAAGAGGTATTTTCGCTGCTGGAACGCGAAGGAGCGGCTTACTGCGTGATGAGCGGCGCCCACCTTCCGTGTATCCTGCGAGCAACAGGCTCATTCGTCTATGTGCGCCTCCACGGCCCCGACGCCAACAATCTCTACGGCGGCTCCTACTCGGATGATGATTTGCATTGGTGGGCCGATCGCATCCATGAGTGGAAAAGCCAGGGGCGAAGCGTGTTCGTCTACTTCAACAATGACGGAGAGGGAAATGCAGTTCGCAACGCTTCAAAGCTAAAAACTTTTGTGGAGAACGGTACTTCCTGACCGACTCTGATTGAGACTGTTTCCATTTTTTTGGGCCCATTCAAAAACGCTCCGCAGTTCCCTGAAGCTGAATTAGAAATCGCAGGTGGCGTTCGTCTAGGTTATTGTTTGACGATCGCACTCACCCCGAACCCGCACATCCCACTCAACATCACCCAGCACAAGCTGATCAAATTCAACTCAACATCAATAGGCTCTTTTAGCTCCATTTCAAACAAACCCCGTAGGGTGCGCTTGACATTGGGAAACACGAAATACTCCGTCAGTTTCTCGATGCGATAATTAAACGCTTTGTAGGGGCGTTTGAAGTACAATTGCACCTTCCCTCGGCGTTCCCACACTCCCAGCAAGTTGATGGCAACCTCTGAGTAATGTACTCTCACATCCCGCTGCACTTCGGCTATCCCTTCCTCCATTAGTCGAGTAGTAATTCCAATTTTATAGAAGCTGTTGCCGTCAGCTTTTACCTCAAGAAAGTAGAGCGAGTTCACTCTTGATGCGCCTCAATTGTGCGCGGTAAATATTCAAATCTGCCCGCCGTTCGTCCAAACAAGATAACTCTTCCGCGCGGCCAACATCTACGGAGCGATATAACTAACAGGGAATTGAAAGCCCCTGCTTATGCTCAGTCAGGAATCCGGGAGTATTGGATTCTAGATATCAATGCCCGTCGATTGTATGTGTTTCCTGAGCCAGGGGCCGAGTGTTATGCTAGCCCGGTTGTGTTGGCAGAGTCGGATTTAATCGCACCTTTGGCATTTGCAGATTGTCAAGTGTCTGTGGAGGATTTGCTCAACAGGAGTGCCGATCCCAGTTGTGAGTGAGGAAACTTTAAAAATTTATGGACAGACTGAAACGGACTGGCAATGCTGTATCAGCCATCCGCTACAGACAGGAATTTTCAAGGCAAGCGTTGTTTTTTTGGACGCTTGCTACACAAATGCCCAACTCTAACTTAACTGCTTGTAGCCAAGTATACACTTGATTGTGGTTATAAGTCCCTCTAAAGAATTATTTGTAGATTCTCCTGAAGACAGATGATAGCAGCGACAAAGGAAAATAACATACAAAGTGTACAGAGTTATTAGGTAATCTAAAGGCAGAATTTAAAAGTAGTCTATTTGCGCCCTGTAGGAAAGACATTCGACTTACGCACTTGCCCAAGCTAAACAAAGTGGCAGTATGGGGCGTACTCTTGTGCCTTAATTCAGGTTAATGACTACTTGATATTTGATACTTAATTAATTAAGTTTACCTAATTTATTGTTGCTCTGTTCTACCTGTCCGACTCTAATTACCCTGTTGTTATAAGTACCTCTAAAGAATGGTTGGTATATTCTCCTGAATACGGAGGATAGCAGCGACCAAGGGAAATAACATCACAATCTACAGAGTTATTGGGGAATCTAAAACCAGAATTAACAGCACTCTATTTGCGCCTTATAGGGCATACATTCGGCTTACGCACCTGCCAAAGTTGAACAAAGTTGCAGTAGGTCGCGTACCCTTGTGCCTTACTTCAGGTTAATGACCAATTGAGCTTTGATTCTTAATTAGGTTGACCTGATTTTTTCTTTCTCGGCTCTATCTGTCACACCCTAACTACCATCTGGTAATACGCTTCTTTGTAGATGGCACAAAGGATACCCGAAATTTTCGCAGTTTGAGACATGTGTGTTGCTTGTAGGTCATTGGGTATACCCAGACTGACCAATTTTCATTTTACCTTATCACACTTATTTAAGAAGTCTCATGGTTAACTTACTCAGACCGCCCAGTGTTTCTTCAAGTTCTCGCTTCGGTACTGTAACTGGTTTGTGGAGGCAACAGTCTCTTTACGACAGGAGGGCGCTTAAAACTGGTATCGTCCATTTCGGGCCAGGTCGTTTTTTTAGGGGGCACCTTGCCTACATAATACATAACTATCTTGCACAGAAGGGGTTCCAAGAGCAGAGATGGGGGATTTGTGGGGTTAGCCTCAAGAGTCAAGAGACCATTACTAGGTTGAAACCGCAGAGATTCCTTTACACTTTGACCAAACATTCTAGTTGCGCTCAAAATCGTGAGGAAGCGGAAGTTATAGGTTCTATTAGGGAAATAGTTAATGGTAGAGAGAAGTGCGAGTATGTGCTTGAAAAGATGGCGTCTCCCTCTGTGCATCTGGTGACTCTTACTATTACTCAAGGAGGCTACCATCTAGACAAGAATTTTAACCTCGACACAGCGAATGAAGACATCGCGCACGATTTGCAAAATCCTTCCACTCCAACAACTGCAATTGGCTTTATAGTAGAGGCGCTGCGGCGACGACGCGATCGCAAAATGACTCCGTTCACCACTCTTTCCTGCGACAACCTCCCAAGAAATGGGGAGATCCTGCGAAAAGCAGTGCTAGCTTACGCTGAAGAGATCGATCCTCAACTTGCAGAATACATCAGGGATAACGCCACGTTCCCGAATTCAGTGGTAGACAGGATTGTGCCTCAAGAACAGGAATCCGACTATAACTACCCCAGCAGACTGTTGCAAGTTCGCGATCGCGCACCCATTGTAACCGAACCATTTTGGCAGTTTGTCGTGGAAGACAAATTCACAGCCGATCGCCCCAAGTGGGAAGATGTAGGGGTGATTATGACTAGCGACATCACTCCCTTCCTGTAAGTAGGTCGGCGGGAAAATCCATAAGTATGTAACAAAATATTAAGTCGGGTGACTGGACTTGAATTTAATACGTTGTGTAGGGTAATCTCCTCTTTTTCCTCTAACTTCTACTCCATGAATTACGGCGTAGGCGAGTTCTAATTCATCCTCAAACATTTGTCCGGCTAATTCATCTTCTTTAATGTGTTGCCACTCTAATTCAATTGGGTTCATTTCGGAACAATATTTAGGCAAGAAAAAAATATATAAACCCTGAGCTTCCCACTTTGACCACAACTGTTTAACCTCCTGACATCGGTGTATTGGACCGTTGTCTTGTACAAGAATTCTAATCCGTTTCATTTGGGCCGCTTCTTCTGCTTCTTTTTCCATCATCTGAATATAAGCTTTTCGATCAACACCTCCAATTACCAAACCATATACAAAGCTACTTAAAGGTTCAAAAATCCCCACAATACTTAATCTACGACCTCGATTTTTAGTTTGCTGTATCCGTTTTTGTTGACCTTTTTTGTAATATGTATAACTTGCTTTACTCCACGCACAAAATCCTGATTCATCTAAATATTTTAAGTCGCTTTCTCCGGCTGCCGCTGCTAATTCCAGCATATCTAGGTCTGATTGCTTTATTGCTCGTTGTTTGGGGTCTTGTTTTCCTTTATGACTTGGACTAGCTCTTTTCCAAATGATCCCTTTTTTTTTAGTACCCGTCTTAGTCGGTCGGGACTTAATTTAATAGAGCGCTCTTTTTCTAATTTATCAGCTAATTGAAAACTGTTATATGTACGTGGTTCTTTTTTTAAGCATTCTGACAAAAACTCTATATCTTCTTCTTTCCATTTGGCTTTTACCCCTCGACCTGGTTTTTCCCAAAGGCTTTCTATACCAAATTCTTCCCATTTATGTAAGACTGCTCTCACTGTTTGTGAAGCCCAGTTAAAGTGAGTAGCTATTTTCTCAACATACCAGCCATTTGCGTTTAACCTGATTACTTCTGCTCGATCTTTGACTTTTTGTGGTACTTTCGCCGTTCTCAGATTAAATAGGGTTTTGTCTTGCTTTTGAGTGAGAAATACTCTTAATCGAGCGCCCATATATTAATTACCTCACTAAATTTCTACCTTTCTTTATGTATCTTAACATAGTTTTGTTTTTTTTCGCCGACCTACTTATATGAAGTCGAGATTCTTGAATGCAGTACACTCCTTCATAGCCTGTTTAGCTGTAAGAGCAGGTATAGAGTATATGCACGAGGCGATCGCGCTACCGGAATTCCAGTTGTTTACTCGACTTCTCATGGACGATATCGCAGCAGCAACACCAGTGCCTCGCCAGATGTGCGAACAATATATGGAGCAGGTGTTACTAAGGCTGAGTAACGAGGCTCTTCCCGATACTACTGAGAGAATCTCTTCAGAAACAGCGAGGAAAGTAGGCAAGTATATATTTCCTATACTTCAGGATGCTTATAGCCGAAAAGTCAGCATGAAGCGTATTATACTTCCTGTTGCGGCGTGGCTGCTTGCAGTCCGAGAAGAGGCGAGCGAGTCTGGTCAACCCTATCATGCCAAGGATACCCAAAGCGCAATTACAGCCATTCAAGAAGGCGCAGTAATTAGCGGGATTCTGGGATTGGAAAATTGCGAACAGACAGAGGTCGTAGATAATGAATGCCACAGGGCTTTGCAATATCTTCAGACCCACGGACTATTGACTACGCTTAAGAATTACAGTGAGGGAGGTCTTTTAAATGAAACCGTTTCAGCATGATTTGGTGGTGCTTTTCGATCATGACGGAACTGTCGTTGATAGTGAAACCATAGCACTTAAGAGCGCATGGAGGCTGACAAATGAAGTTGCTCGTGAGTTCCCTGGCGCTCAATACTATGAGCTTGAGGACTTTGTTAAAAGCTTCGCCGGGAAACCCTACAGGGAAATACTCAAAAAGCTCTACCCAGACTCATTAACCAGTCTTAATGAGCGCGATATGGACAGGCTAGTGGCTGAAGAAGAAAAGAGAGCGATTCAACGGCTTACTATAGAGGCAAAAGCGACGGTCGGAACGCCCCAAGTGCTGTCTTCCCTGCGCGACGACGGAGTTGAATATGCACTTGTAAGTAACAGCAGCTTACAGCGACTGAGTGCTTGCCTTAGTTCTGCAGCCCTGACTGACTATTTCCCAAGCGAGCAGATATTTAGCGCCCACGACTCTCTCCCGGTTCCCCGTCCCAAGCCGCTTCCTGACATCTACCTATATGCAGTGAAATGTCTGGACGCTGAAGTTTCCGATTGCGTGGCAATTGAAGATTCTATCAGTGGGGTAAGGTCTGCCGTTGCTGCTGGAATTGGGCAAATTATCGGTTATGTAGGGGGAACTCATATCAGCGAGGATGAACGAAGCAGCCGTGCAGATGCTCTTGAGTCGGCTGGTGCCCACAAAGTTATCGATCGGATGCACGATCTTATGGGCTTATTATCAGCAACCCCAGTGTAAGGACACGGGGCATCAGGCGATCGCTTGATGCCTTAACAGGATGTCTAAAAAGTCAGATTCGGTCAAGAATAGCTTGGGCGACAACTTCATCGGCGATCGGTTTGGCGATCGACTTGCCATGCAGATTCGCCAAAATAGACTCCACCTTTTTCAACCATCCTGCAATACTGATAATCAGCCGTCATCACAAGGTCATAAATTAATAAGATGAACAGCAATACCAGCACAGACTCAACAATCAAGCTGAATGAAGCATCCCTGTCCCTTTTACCTGGAAACGTGCGCGTACCCAAGTACGATCGCCCTCAAATTACTAATGGAATTGTGCATATTGGGGTTGGTGGATTTCATCGATCGCACCAAGCGCTTTATCTCGATGATTATTTCCATCAGAATCCTGGTAGTGATTGGGGAATCTGTGGTGTTGGATTGCTTGACAATGACTACGATCGGCGAATGCGGGATGCGCTTCAATCCCAAGATTGTTTGTATACCTTAGTTGAGCGATCGCCTGAGTGCGATCGCGCTCGGATCATTGGCTCAATCACTCGATACTTGTTTGCACCAGACAATCGTCAAGCAGTTATTGAAGCATTAGCAGATCCCAAATGCCGAATTGTTACTCTAACGATCACTGAAAGCGGCTACTACTACATTGAAGGAAGTGGCAATTTCGATGTCAACCACCCGACGATGCAGCACGATTTGCAACATCCTGACCAACCACTTGGGACCTACGGTTTTTTGACAGCCGCACTCGAAAAACGGCGTAAACAGGGGTTGGCACCCTTTACAGTCTTGTCCTGCGACAATATCCAGGGCAACGGCAACATGGTGCGGAAAATGCTAACGACATTTGCCCAAATGCGCGATCGGGATTTAGGAAGTTGGATTGCTGAACACGTTGCCTTTCCCAACTGCATGGTCGATCGCATTACTCCGCTGACAACCCCAGCAGATATCAAAATGGTCGCCCAACAGTTTGGTATTGATGATGCGTTTCCCTGCGTCGCGGAGCCTTTCATTCAGTGGGTAATCGAAGATACCTTTTGTGCAGGCAGACCCGATTGGGAATCCGTTGGCGTACAGATGACTAAGGATGTTCATCCCTATGAAATGATGAAAATTCGGCTGCTTAATGCCAGCCATATGCTGATTGGCTATCTCGGCTCTCTGGCAGGTTATAACTACGTTTATGAAGTCATGGCTGACCCTTTGTTTCAGCAAGCAGTTGCTAACCTGATGGATGAGGTGACACCAACGCTTCAACCCGTTCCGGGGATTGATTTAGATGATTATAAAAAAACTTTAATTGAACGGTTTTCTAATCCCAAAATTCGCGATCAGCTTCCACGCCTGTGCCTGAATGGATCGGCAAAAATTCCTAAGTTTGTTTTGGGATCGATCCGCGATAAATTACAACTTGAAGGTGCGATCGATTACCTAAGTTTGACGATTGCTGCTTGGTGTCGATACATCAATAGTCATGATGAACAAGGGCAACCTATTCCCATTGATGACCCATTAGCAGACATCCTCACTCAACGCGCCAGTTTGAGTGAATTAGATCCCAAACCATTACTGGGCCTATCTGAAATTTTTGGAGATTTAGGAGAGTCGCCACGTTTCGTCGAGGCTGTTGGTGATCAGTTGCGTAGTTTGCATGAGTTTGGTGCTCAAGGAACGCTAGCCAGATTGTCGTAGGAACTATCCGCATCCGTGAGGAAACTTATTTGACCGAAAGCATCCAGGATACCCGCCACGTGATTCATCCGTCCAGAAATAAAAAACCTGTATCCGATAAAGGAGCCTCCGAATTTATCCGTGAGATCAATGCTTCAATCTAAAATCTAAAATCTAAAATCTAAAATCGATTGACACTGCCACGGCTGCACTACGTTAAAGCCGTGGGATTCTCCCGTCTAGCCCAGCTCTATGTCTACGAGTGCAAAGGGAAATTCAGCAGCCAATACAGCGCAATATTGATTGAGGTCATTCTTTCCTATGTTCCCTCTCACCAAATCATCTATCTTAAGGCAGATTCTCCTGAGTGATTAACTCAGATTCAACTAAACCAAAAGGAGTCCCGCGCTCTACCTGTACTCAGGTGAGCGTCGGGAGGAATTTGCGTGAGCCAGGAGAGCCGCCCCGAACCAAACCGATAGCTTTAGGTGCCGAAGGTGAGGGGCGGTCGATGAGCGAACAAATTATTTTTGCTACACCACTTGCTTTTGCCATCTTCACGAGATAGAATTTTCTTAGAGTTTGTGAAAGTAATGCCTCAAATAATCACCGCCAAGTTAAAACTAAACCTGAATACCGAGCAAAAAGCTTTGGTGTCTCAGACTACATTAGCCTATCGGGATGCCTTGAATCATACTTCGCGAGTTGCTTTTGATGCGAACAAAACCAGCAATGGTGCTAAGTTGCAAAAAGCTGTCTACAACGAATTGCGAGTTAGATTTGGGCTTGGCGCTCAGATGGCTTGCAACGTACCCAGACAAGTATCGGCAACCTACAAAACTCTCTGGACTAAGGTAAAACAATCTAACGACGCTATTTCCAAAGGGTACACAAAGAAACGATACAAAGGGCTAGATCAACCCCCTAAATACATCTCTCGAACCTGTACCTTAAATTATCAGCGCGACTACTCGTTTAAATCCGAGCAGATGGTGAGTCTTATCACCCTGGCTGGTAGAATAGTAGTTTCCTATGACGGCTACAACAAGTATTTGGATTTAATTGCCAATGGTTCCAAGGCCCTGGCAGCTAAGATTGTCTATCAGCGTTCCTCTAAAGTTTACTATTTGATGGTAGCTGTTGAGGTAGAAACCCCTGAACTTGACCCGCTGAAAATAACCAGAGTTTCGGGTGTTGATGTGGGAATGCGCTACTTAGCCGTAGAAACAGACTTACAAAACAAGTCTAATTTCTACTCAGGCTCAGAAGCTAGACATAAAGCCAACCGCTATCACAAGGCTAGACAAACTCTTCAGCGTAAAGGCACTCGTTCGGCAAAGCGCAGACTAATTGCTTTGTCGGGAAGAGAAAGACGGTTTATCGCTGATGTGAACCACCAAATCAGCAAGGATATTGCAAAGCCTCACAGCATAATTGGGCTAGAAAATCTAACCGGAGTTAGGGATAGAACGAAGTCCAAGTCTGGCAAAAAGGCTAGCAAGAAGCAGCGAAAAGCTAATCGAAATAAAGCTAAATGGTCGTTTGCCGAACTGCACGGCTATATTGACTACAAAGCTAATCTGAACGGCTCTTTGGCTACTAAAGTCCCAGCTCATTATACTTCGCAAAGTTGTCCAAAATGCGGACACACATCAGTAGAGAATAGACCGAGAAAAGGACTATTATTTCGCTGTGAATGTTGCGGACATGAGCTTCATGCTGATTTGGTGGGTGCGAGAAATATTGCCATGAGAACGTTACTCGTCCGGCAGGACTGGACGAGTACGGGGATCTTGTCAGCATCCCCTAATGTGTCGGGCCGTGAAACTAAAGCTGAGATTCTGCAAAGGTTCTCAGAATTGCGGTGGAGCTCAGATACAAGCCCACATCTCCGGCGGTACTCCGCTTGATGCTGGGTAGTTGACTGGAGAAGACCGTGTATGTATACGGATGAATCTGGATGAAGCGCGACGCCACAGGCAAGTTTGTTAGCAATTGGAACTCGGAGATGAAACAACGAGTGAGCGTATCTCTGACTAATACAGCATGGCGATCGCTCGATAAAGAGGCTCACAGGCGAGGAATTTCTCGCTCTGAAGTCATTGAACGCTTTGCCCGCACTCTTGAAGGCGAACAGTTGTTCGCTGCCCAAGAAACTGAGGGCAATGTAGCAACGATTCTGGAAAGCATTACCGATGCGTTTGTCGCCTTCGATCGCGACTGGCGCTACACCTACGTGAATCGGGCGGCGGCTCAAATCCTGCACAAAACACCAGAAGATATACTAGGAAAGCACGTTTGGAATGAGGTTTTTCCTGAGCTGGTTGGTGCAATTCCCTATCGAGAACTCCATCGGGCAATGAAGGAACAGGTTCCTGTTTCCTGGGAAGAATTTGGGGAATCTGTCCAGCGTTGGATAGAGGCAAAGGCCTATCCCTCAACCGCAGGACTAGCAGTTTATTTTCGCGATATTACAGAACGCAAGCAAGCAGAGGCAGAACGAGAACGGTTATTGCACGAGCTTGAAATTGAACGCGCCCGATTTGAAGCCGTTTTACGACAAATGCCTGCAGGTGTAATGATTGCCGATGCAGCATCTGGTAAGTTGGTTCTGGCTAACGAACAAGCCAAGCAGATTGTTGGATATGGCTACGAACAATCGCTTGAGCTTAACGAATATGATCCCGTCGTTTCATACATTCCACTTCGTTCTAACGGTCAGCCCTATGCCCATGAAGATATGCCCTTAGCGCGATCGCTAAAAACAGGTGATGTCGTTACCAACGAGGAGATGGAAATCGATCGAAATGATGGTAGCCGCATTTTCATTAACGCCAACTCAGCACCGATTTTAGATAAGCAGGGGCAGATTGTTGCAGCCGTTGTTATCTTCCAAGACCTGACGGATTACAAACAAGTTGAACAGTCATTGCGAGAGAGCCAAGAACGCCTGCAATTGGCACTGACGGCGGCTCAGATGGTGGTCTGGGATATGGATTTGCCGACCAATCAGGTCGTGTGTTCTGCAAATGCTCTAGAAGTTTGGGGTCTTCACGAAGGCTCAGGAGAAGACTTTTTTGCACTCATTCATCCAGACGATCGACAACGGGTGATCCAAGCGGCCCAACGGGCAACTGCGGTCGAACAGTCCTACGTGCAGGAGTATCGGGTAATTAGTCCCGACGGCGTTGTGCGCTGGATCAACAGTCAGGGGCGAGTTTATCTGGAGGAAACCGGACAGGGAGTTCGCATGGTTGGCGTTTCGGTTGACATCACCCAACGCAAACAGATCGAAGCAGAGCGCGATCGCCTTTTAAAACGAGAACAATCTGCCCGACGGTCAGCAGAAACCGAACGCCAGCGGTTGCATGACATCCTGATGCAATTGCCTGCCATGATTGGCATTGTTAAAGGTGCCGATCTAGTGTATGAATTTGCCAATCCAACCTATCTGCAAGGGACTGGGCGCACTCCAGACATTATCGGGAAATCTATGCGGGACGTTTTCCCGGAAATAGAGGGACAAATTTACTTTGAAGCGTTTGAACAGGTTTACCGGACGGGAGAAACATTTATTCGGGAGGAGTCACCTACTTACTGGGATCGGAACGGCGATGGAGTGTTGGAAGAAGCATTTTTCCACTGCATCTTTGCAGCTTGGCGGGATGCTGAGGGAACCATTCAGGGTGTCTTGATTTATAACATTGAAGTGACAGCCCAGGTGCGGGCAAGGCAACAAATTGAACAACTGCTCAAGAACCTCCAGCAGAAAGAAGAAATTCAACAATTCCTAATCGAATTGAATGACGCGATTCGTGCCATTCAAGACCCACAAGAAATTATGTGGCAGGTGGTTTGTGCCACAGGGCAACATTTTCATGTCACTCGCTGTACCTACGGCGAAATTGATCCAACGCAGGAATATGTCATTGTCGATCGCGATTTCTGCAATGGTGCAATCAGCGTGGTGGGTAGACATCACCTGGATTCGTTTGGCCGTGAACTCATTGCTGAATTAAAGCAGGGCAGAACAATTGTCGTGGATGATGTCGATCGCGATTCTCGGACTGCAGGAGCGGGGGCTGCTGCCTTCGATGCAATTCAAACCAAATCTCTTGTGTGTGTTCCCTTGGTGAAAGAAGGAAAATTTGTCGCATTGTTTGTGTTGCACCATGTGGCTCCGCGACGCTGGACGGAGGAAGAGGTGGTCCTGATGGAGCGAATTGCTGAAAAAACCTGGCTAGCCGTGGAGCGATCGCGCGCAGAAGAGGAATTGCGAGAAAGTGAAGCTCATCTGCAACTGGCGCTGAAGGTCGGACGCATGGGAACGTGGGACTGGGATATGCAGACCGATGCCTTGCTTTGGTCAGAAGGACATTTCATGGTACTCGGTCTGCAACCGAATGAGTGCGAACCGGGCTATGAAGTTTGGGGAAGTCGGGTTCATCCTGATGACTTAGCAGAAACCGAAGGAAAACTTCAGCAAGCCATAGCAGACAAGAAGGAGTATCACCATGAATATCGCCTGCGTTGGTCAGATGGCTCGATTCACTGGGTCGAAGCCAGAGGACAGTTTACTTATGATTCTCAGGGAAATCCCAAGCACTCGATCGGAGTTGTCATTGATATCACAGAACGCAAGCAAGCAGAAGAAGCGTTGCGTCAAGCCCTACAAAAGCTTAACTTCCATGTTGAAAACTCTCCAATGGCAGTCGTTGAATGGAATCGAGACTTTCAAATCATTCGCTGGTCTGCTGGTGCAGAGCGGATTTTGGGCTGGAGGGCCGAAGAAATTCTGGGCAAATCTTTAACAGAGATACCTTTTGTCTTTGAGGAAGACCTCGAATCGGTGACTGAAGTCTGCCAACGGCTGGTCTATGGTGAAGAACCCCATATTTTTTCATACAACCGCAATTACACGAAAGCTCGCAACATTGTGCATTGCGACTGGTATAACTCCAGTCTCAGGGACGAATCGGGACGGATGATTTCGGTGCTATCGCTGGTGCTGGATGTGACGCAGCGCAAGTATGCAGAACAAGAACGAGAACAACTGTTAGAACGCGAGCGCCTCGCACGATCGGAAGCCGAAGCCGCACAGCGCCAACTGGCAACTATTTTTGACACGTCTCCGGTTGGACTTGCCCTGTTAGATGCACAGCAGAGATTTATTGCCATCAACGAAGCATTAGCAGAAATTAATGGATTAACCCGCGAGCAACACTTAGGCTATTCAATTCCAGAACTTTTTGGTCAATCCGATCCCAAATTAGTTGAAGTCTTCCATCAGATTTACGCCACAGGGAATCCTTTCATTTCACCGAACTTTGCGGTGAATGTTCCCGGACGCGGAGATCGCCGTCCCGGTTACTACAACGTTTACTATCTTCCAACTGTTAACTCAAATGGTCAGGTCGAAGGGGTTTTAGTCTATGTGGTAGATGTGACGGAACGAATGCAGTTAGAACGTGCACAACGTTTTCTCTCTGAGGCAAGTGCGGTGCTTGCATCCTCACTTGATTATCAAACTACTCTAGAGCAAGTCGCGCAGCTTACAGTGCCGGAATTAGCGGACTGGTGTACGATTCACATGAGAGAAGAGGATGGTGCGATCGAGCAGATTGCAGTTGCTCACATCGACCCTGCCAAGCTGGAATGGGCATATCAGATTAGAGAAAAGTATCCGCTGAATCCGGATGACCCTCGCGGTGCTGCATTGACCTTGCGAACTGGGGAATCTGATTTGGTGCCGGAGATTCCCGATGAATTGTTGGTACAGGCAGCGCTTGATTCAGAGCATTTAGAGATGCTGCGGCAGGTTGGATTCAGCTCTGTAATGACGGTGCCACTACGAACTCAGGCACGAATTCTAGGGGTCATTTCCTTTATCTGTGCCGAATCTGGACGACGGTATACCTCAGCAGATTTGCAACTGGCAGAGGAATTGGCCCGTCGTGCTTCCTTGGCGATCGACAATGCTCAATTATACCGATTGGCTCAACGCGATCGCGCAAAAGCAGAAGCCGCTAACCGGATTAAAGACGAATTTTTAGCCGTATTGTCCCACGAATTGCGATCGCCCCTGAATCCGATTCTGGGCTGGACAAAATTGCTACGAACTGGGCGACTAGATGCCACAAAAACCCAGCAAGCCCTAGAAACGATCGAACGCAACGCCAAGCTGCAAGCGCAATTAATTGAGGACTTGTTGGATGTCTCGCGCATTCTGCAAGGAAAAATGACGTTAAACGTCGCGAGTGTGAATCTAGCAGCAACGATTGAAGCCGGCATGGAAACGGTACGACTGGCGGCCGAAGCCAAACACATTCAAATCCAGACCACGTTTAATCCTATTTCAGGAACGGTTTCAGGTGATACGAATCGCCTCCAACAGGTAGTCTGGAACCTCCTTTCCAATGCCGTGAAGTTCACCCCAGCCGGAGGACGAATCGAGGTGCAACTAGAGCAAGTTGGCACCTATGCTCAGATTCAAGTCAAAGATACTGGAAAAGGCATCAGTCGAGACTTCTTACCCCATGTGTTTGACTACTTCCGTCAAGAAGATGGGACAACGACTAGACAATTTGGCGGATTGGGATTGGGGCTGGCGATCGTCCGCCATTTTACCGAACTGCATGGAGGAACCGTTCAAGCAGACAGCTTAGGACAGAACTTAGGGGCTACATTTACCATCCGGCTACCGTTAAACATCGTAGAGCCGCAACCCTCGGACGATCGCAGGCACCCAGAAAGTGCGGCAGACTTAGCAGGTATTCAGGTCTTGGTTGTGGACGACGATGCAGATATGCGGGAGTTGGCAGCATTCACCCTGATGCAATCTGGCGCACAAGTTACGACAGCCGCTTCCGGTGCACAGGCGTTGACTCTCCTGAATCAATCTGTCCCCGATCTGCTGTTATGTGACATTGGGATGCCAGAGATGGATGGTTATGCCCTGATTCGGCAAATTAGAAAATGGTCACCTGAACAGGGCGGCACGATTCCTGCGATCGCACTTACTGCCTATGCTGGAGAAATCAATCAGCAGCAAGCCTTAGCTGCGGGATTTCAGATGCATATCTCCAAGCCTGTCGAACCTGATGAATTGGTAAAAGCGATCGCCCGTTTGCTAAGACATTAAGCTAAGAATGCTTAATATCAGTCAAATTCAGTCAAATAAAAGAAGAAAATTTACTAACATAACCTCTGCCATTCGTAAACCCTCATCTCTAATGTTTTTAGCTGCATTGATGTTTCTATCATGGTGAGGCTCGCATTAGGGCATTCCCACTTTCTGATATCCAATGAAAGCCTATTTACAGCAGATTGCAAGCTTATAGAGGACAATAGCAGCCTTTAGAAAACCAGTTTGTGAGAGGTTGAGGATTAATTAAATAAGCGTGCGAAGTGCGACTCGGATTTGGTATCAGATGGAAGCAACTTGAGTTAAATGATGACATAATCTTCGCCCCAAACAGGTTGAGTGACCTGTGGTTCCGGCTCTATGGGGTCGCTGTAATGAGTCTCAATGTGTTTGATGAAACTTTCCCGATAAGCTTTCAGATGCGAGTTAAGTGCTTCGATATCCTGCTGTCCTGTTGCGAAACTACTATCTCTTCGGAAGTGACCCGATTCCTTAACAAAAGCCATGTCAACTTGCCACAAAGCTGAATCAGTCGGGCGATAGGACAAATCAACTATATCGTAAGCTGCGAATCCTTGGGACTTCATAAAACTCATTACATCATACATCTGACCGAATAAAGTAACTTCTACAATTACATATTCAGTCTGCTGCAAAATCTCAGTTGCTCCCGCTAAAACATCTACTTCCTTTCCGTCTACATCAACTTTAATTAAATACGGGCCTGACAAGTTTCTTTCCCTGCATATTCCATCCAGGGTAATTGCTGGTATGTTCCTCAAATAAGGGTTGCTGCTGTCACTAACGCGATTTTCAGAAAGTGAAGAATGCACCATACCGGGACTGACGTTGAGGGTGAAAACTCCCGATTCTTTGGTGGCTGCTGCAATAATGTATTCTGCACTTTTGAGATGGCGGCAAATTTTGGCGAGGTAAGGTTCATTTTCGGCGATGGGTTCAATTAGCAAATGTCGCGCATCGGGGAAAGTTTCGTAAAGGCTAAAAGTTCCCAATGCCGCACCGACATCAATCACAGTTCTTGGTTGAAAACCTAACTTTTTAGCCAGCAGCAAGCTGCCTGACATCGAGTTTCTGAGAATTCCTGTTTGTTGGTTCACAATTTTTATCCTGATTTCAATGTGGATAAAGTTAATATTATGTCTTGCAGCAGAGTTATTGTATGTCCGAATAAAGAAACGAAGCAATCGCCGAGGTTTGCGAGTGCTTCGTTTCGGCTCGCCATGACAGAAATAGGTTTCAACTGAGATATTGCACCATTCTCAATCAGTTTTTTAGGAACAGGCTTTTCGGCCTGTTCCACGAGTTAATTTTCTTGTGGAACAGGCCGAAAAGCCTGTTCTTGAGAATGGTGCTAGATGTGAGTTTTAACACAACCTGTTACTATTTCGCCGACTTCTGCGCCTTGTTTTCCGGTTCGACAGATTGCAAAGCTTCGTCGAGAATTGCCCGCGCTTCTTCGGCTTTACTTCTAGCTTCTCGATAGCGGACGTTAGCTTGAGCAAAGTTTTTGAGAACCTTGAAACCATCTTTCAAACGACTAATTTCCTCGGCCGTCACAGCCTCATCTGTAAACAAAATGTCGATCGCCGCCCGGACTTTGAGTGCTTCTTCGCGGGATTCCATCACTTTCAATTTGAGACTTGCCAAATTGCTCAAAATCTGCACGGCTTCAGTAATCGCGTCCTCGCCGTCAGACGCAGCATCTTCGATATCCTTAACTTCAACAAACTGCTTGGGCCCAAATCCCTCCACGAGCTCCGTAGGCAGCTTTCCCTCATCCATGAGCTCCATCAGCCGATCCATCGCTTCTTCGCGGGCTTTGGCTGAATCTTTCCCCTTGACAGTTAAAATAATTTCGGGGCTTTGAGGAAGTGTATAGCGAACCATATTTTGACAGCCTGTGCGCGAAAACAATTGAATGATATTTTATCTTTATTCGATCGCCAGTTGCAGCTATCAATCCGCTCCATTACCAACTGCTTGCCAAAACTTGACACATATACACTCAAAAGGAACCCTAGACAATGAAAGATAAATTTCTTAACTTTCTCAACTTGCTTTTAGTAGCTGATGTATTTTTCGTCTTTGCCAGTTTTGGGTGGTTTGCGATCGCAGTAGCAGGTCGATCGACCGGGGTGAATCTCGGTTTTGATTTGTGGTACAGTCTCTGGCAGCCCGTATTTAATCCCGCCCTGGGAATTCTTATGGGCGGTGCTATTCTCAGCGGTATAATTAACCAAGTTTCTAAACGCCTCAATCCCAAGTAAAATTGATGTTTTGTTGGAGACGGTGATTGGCGATGCTACTTAGTTGGCGATCGAACTTGTGGGATGCGTCAATCGATTTTAGATTTTCGATTTTAGATTTTAGAGGCGACCCCACGGATAAATGCGGGGGCTGGAGGATTTTCGATTTTAGATTTTGGATTTATTCCACGGATAAATCACGTGGCGGGTACCACCTTTGAAATTCCTGGTCAGAGATGACGCACTCAATTAGGTCGATGAAGCTTGAAAATACATTAAGTAGTCAAAAACGAGTGAAACGCTCCCCAAAGGAGCGATATCTTATGAAAGCAATCACAAAAGTTATGATAGCGGGAGCATCTCAGTTTTGCATTTACAGTGCGAGCGTCCCCGCTCGCGTATTGTACAATACGCGAGCGGGGACGCTCGCACTACAATAAAAAAAATGCTTTTTACAAAACTGAGATGCTCCCATGATAGCTTTACATTCTGTTACAGAGTAAAGTTTATTTTCGCCTACCTATTTACGTCTAAAATCAGGATTGGACGATCGGCATCTTAAAATATCAACTCATATTCAGAGTAACAAAAGTCGGGCATTAATTATGGGAGAACAAAAATGTATCGGTATCCTCACTAGCGGGGGTGACTGTGCAGGCTTAAACGCAGTTATTCGAGCCGTTGTCTACCGCGCCACGGGAACTTACAATTGGAAAGTGATGGGGATTCGTCAAGCCACCAACGGATTGATGAGTCGTCCCCCTGAAGCAATTCCCTTGGATATTGAGAAAGTAGACTCGTGGCTCACCATTGGCGGTACGATGCTAGGCACGACAAATAAGGGCGACCCTTTTGCTTTCCCGATGCCTGATGGGACTTTACGCGATCGGGCTGAGGACATTATCGAAGGCTATCATCAACTAGGTCTCGATGCCTTAATTGGCATTGGTGGCGACGGCAGTCTCGCCATTCTCAGGAAGATTGCTCAACAAGGTAATTTGAATTTAGTTGCTATTCCTAAAACTATTGATAATGATGTCGGCATTACCGAGCGTTCCATCGGTTTTGATACTGCGGTCAATATTGCCACTGAAGCACTCGATCGCTTGCATTTTACTGCGGCAAGTCACAGTCGCGTCATGATTGTTGAAGTCATGGGGCGCGACGCTGGACATATTGCGATCAGTGCCGGAATTTCTGGGGGAGCTGATATAATTCTGATTCCCGAAATCCCTTACACAATTTCCAAAATCTGCGCCCAAATCCAAGAACGCCAAGACCGGGGAAAAAACTACTGTTTAATTATAGTAGCGGAGGCAGTTCGCACTGAAGAAGGCGAGTTAGTAATGCAAACAAATCGCTTAGGTCAAAGTCGATTAGGCGGAATTGGTCAGTATTTAGCTGATACAATTTCTGAGTGCAGCGGTGCAGAAACTCGCGTCACTGTTTTGGGACATATTCAACGCGGAGGAACTCCTTCATCGCTAGAAAGGTTAATTGCTTCTGCTTTTGGCGTAGCAGCAGTTGATTTAATTGCCGAAGAGAAATACGACTGCATGGTATCTTGGCAAAAGCGGGAAGTTGTGAGCGTTCCTCTGTCCAAGGCGATCGCCAAATACAGACCTGTAGACTTCGATGGTACTCTGGTTAAAACGGCTCGCGGTTTGGGAATTTGTCTGGGAGATTAAACCATTACCCGTCCGATTTGTCAAAGATTTAGTGCGGGACGCACTCAGAACCAAGAAACCGGGTTTTTCAACCGAGAGTGAGGGTTTTAAGCCAGTGTATTGTCGTAAAAAAACCAAGGTGATGACCGTCTGTGCTTCTAGGACTAAGATTAACCTGGAAGCAGTGATGTTTCAACTATTTAGTGTAACTTGCAATCAGTTCCGAGCGAGTATCGACCGAGAGCATCTCAGTTTTGCATTTACAGTGCGAGCGTCCCCGCTCGCGTGTACAATACGCGAGCGGGGACGCTCGCACTACAATAAAAAAAATGCTTTTTACAAAACTGAGATGCTCCCGTATCGACCCAGAGTGCGATCGCACTCGGAACTACAAAATACCGCAACAAGTGGAAAGGGGAGAAATTGACACCATTTACTACAGAAATTAGAGTGCGACATTATGAAATGGATGCTCTCGGTCACGTAAATAATGCTGTTTATCAGCATTATTTAGAACACGCTGCAATCGAACATTTAGAACACTTGGGATTTACTCTCGATCGCTACCGGGAATTGGGCGGCGTCTTTGTAATGCGACGGATAGAGATTGACTATTTGCGATCGGCCGCATCGGGCGATCGATTGGAGATATCCACTTGGATCGAACAAATGCGCGGCCCGCGCGCTGTCCGCCGCTACGAAATTCGCTTAGCTGGAAGTGACGAAATATTGTTAAAAGCAGAGGCGCTTTGGGTGTGGGTTGAAGTTACCACTATGCGCCCGCGAGCAATTCCCAAACAAATAATTGATATTTTTGAATCACAATCTCAAGCATTACCAACCTAGAGAAAAAATCAACTATTATATTTGCAAAATCCTGTAAAAATCTATTGGTTTGTAGTGAGGACTTCAGTCCCCTATTCCCCGTTTGTAGAAGTGCAAAAAGTTGATTGTCGCCGGGGCCGGAAATCCCGATCGCAAAAAGTCGGATCGCCCGCCTGCCAGTTTGGATGCCACAGAGGTACGATGGAATAGAGGGAGGGAGGCCAAGCCCGGTAAGGTTAAGCTTGGCGACAATACCCAGAGGAAGGGAAAAATGACACTTAACTTGCGGCGACCGATTTTGATAGGCGGAATAGGACTTTCAGCAGCGCTGTGGCTGCTGGAAACTCTACAGCATTCGGGTTCAGAAATGGGCGAAACGGCACTCATCGGCTTGGCGGCTGCCGGTGCGGGGTATTGGTGGTGGAAGCAACAATCCCCCAAACTCGAACTCGCACTCCCGCAACCCCTGGCCAACAGGGAAGCAGCCGAAAAAGCGATCGCGACTTCCGAAGCCGCCATTAAACTGCTAGCTTCAGAAGCTCAAAACTCCGCCGATCCTGCTAATCTAACAGCAAAGCTCGATCGGCTCAGAGCCGAATTAGACAGACAAGATTTACGGATTACCGTAACTGGCGGCAAAGCTGTCGGCAAAACTGCCTTAATTCAAGTTTTAAATTCTAATTGGGCCTCTCAAGACCCGCAAAAGCTTAGTTTACAAGAAACAGCAGCGCTGTTTGCTAATACAAATGCCGATGCCAAAATCAACGGTGATTTAGTGCTGTTTGTAACAGCGGGCGACATCACAGATTCGGAATTTAAAACATTATCTCAGCTAGCGTCCGCAGGTCAGCGCGTGTTGCTAGTCTGGAACAAACTAGACCAATATTTACCAGAACAGCAGTCGCAGGTTTTGCACTCTTTGCAGCAGAAAATGCAAGGAATATTGGGAACAGAAGAGATAATTGCGATCGCAGCTTCTCCCAATTCTATTAAAGTGCGCCGGCACCAAGCGGACGGCACAGTTCAAGAACGCATCGAAAATCAAGTCTCTCAACTCGACGGGCTGACGGAAAGATTGACTAAAATCTTAACTGAAGAACGGCAACAGTTGGTCTGGGCGAGTGCAGTGCGCGAGGCTGCAAGTATCAAGCTAGAGGCAAAAACCTTATTAAATGGAGTCAGGCGCGATCGGGCAATTCCCATTATCGAACAATATCAGTACATCGCCGCCGCCGCCGTCTTTACTAACCCGGTTCCCGCTTTAGACTTGCTAGCAACAACCGCCATCAGTACCCAACTTGTAATCGACCTCGGCGCTATCTACCAGCAAAAGTTTTCCTTAGACCAAGCTAAGACAGTAGCGGCAACTTTGGCAAGTCAAATGTTTAAATTGGGATTAGTAGAAATGTCTACCCAAACTATTACTGGACTGCTGAAAAGCAATGCTGTCACCTACGTAGCCGGAGGCGCGGTGCAGGGAATTAGTGCAGCATATTTTACCAGAATAGCAGGACTGAGTTTAATTGAATATTTCTCAACTCAAGAATTGGAAAATGCTAAAGGCATCTTCAATCTTACGGAACTGACGAAAACTTTGCAAGCAGTATTTCTGCAAAATCAGCAAGTTTCCTTCTTGCAAGGTTTCATCAATCAAGTGGCGAGTCGCCTTTCCTCTCAGGTATCTGGGCCCGAAACCGTTAAGTCGGCGGTCAATTAAGTAAAATAAAGGAACAGGCTTTCCAGCCTGTTCCACAAGACAGTTTTTTTGTTGTGGAAGAACAGGCAAGATGCCTGTTCCACAAAATTTTGTTATTGTGGAAGAACAGGCAAGATGCCTGTTCCACAAAATTTTGTTATTGTGGAAGAACAGGCAAGATGCCTGTTCCACAAAATTTTGTTATTGTGGAAGAACAGGCAAGATGCCTGTTCCACAAAATTTTGTTATTGTGGAAGAACAGGCAAGATGCCTGTTCCACAAAATTTTGTTATTGTGGAAGAACAGGCAAGATGCCTGTTCCACAAAATTTTGTTATTGTGGAAGAACAGGCAAGATGCCTGTTCCACA
>NZ_JAUBTI010000050.1:0-47754 GCF_036702415.1 Microcoleus sp. D3_18a_C4
ATCTCAGTTTTGCATTTACAGTGCGAGCGTCCCCGCTCGCGTATTGTACAATACGCGAGCGGGGACGCTCGCACTACCATAAAAAAAATGCTTTTTACAAAACTGAGATGATCCCAATTTTTAGATAAACTCCCCGGTTGAAAAGCTGGGGAGTTAGTCTTACATTAGAAATGAGAAATTGCCGGCCACTCAACAATCTCAAATCTCAAATCTCAAACTGCATCGCAATTTCACCGGCCGCCAACCCAAAATCTCAAATCAGCCATCTAAAATCTCAAATAGTTTCGTTAGCGGCGAACCACGCCAGTAAAACCTGTAGCTTTAAATTGCTTGAGCTTCAAAGGTGTTCTCTGATTGGCTGCAACCGAAATTCTGAGCTGAAAATCGCTAACTCCGGGAGGAACTTCTTCTATAGAACCCAAGCGAGTCCGATTTTGCATCACCGGATTGTCGTCAGCATCATAAATGCGGCCGAAAATATCGGCATTGACAACTGGTTTGCCGGTGCTATTTTCAGCTTTCCCAGTAATCAAAAAGCAGGTAGCTTCCATAGAACTGCCGCTGGTGACTGTTCCTTCTCCCATTTCTGCCGGACATTCGCGATAAGAAAGGTCGGAAAGTTTAATCTGCGTCAGAGCCCAAGCAGGTGGAGTGAATACCAAACTAAAAATTCCGATTAGGCAAGTAGCAAAAAAAAGGCTGATAGCTCGAAATTTCATAAATTGCGGGGCAAGTATATTTTAATTTTCAGCTTAGCGCGAATTGGGCCTCAAATTCCTACTTATAGGAATTCGGAAAACAACAGCTACTTTTTGAAGAAATGGCATTAATCTAGACCTAAATGCTGTCGCAAGGCTTGGCGCATCACATCGACTGGGACGGATTCTTTATCCAGCCAAATTTTTAAGGCGGCTGCTCCTTGTTGAACTAGCATTTCGAGTCCGTCAATAGCTCGCGCTCCCCGAAGCTGTGCATCTTTGAGAAACTGGGTAGGATTAGGGTTGTAAATTAAATCATAGACGATCGCACCTGCGGAAATTCGATCGAGCTCACCAGCCGCAACCGGCGACTTTTCCCCCTGCGGATACATCCCCACAGGCGTCGTGTTCACCAGCAAATCTGCCTGCGAGATTAAACTTGACAAATTATCCCAAGTATGCACCTGCAAATTCTGCACGGGCATCGGAGAATTGACCCAACTCTGCTGAAATTCCGCTAAATTTTGTTCGCTGCGGCCGAGAACGTGAATCTGGGCACATCCCAATTGAGCGCATCCAGCCACAACAGCTCTCGCCGCCCCGCCATTCCCCAAAATTACTGCTACTTTCTGACTCCAATCGGAACCCGGAGATCCCCCTAAATCCCCCTTAAGAAGGGGGACTTTGACACAATTCTCCCCCCTTTGTAGGGGCGGTGCCCCCGTGCCCGCCCTGCGGGGGGGATCGGAATCTGATTGGAAAGTTTGAAAACCCCCCGTTTGCAGCGGCGCGAGAAAGCCTTCAACGTCAGTATTTGTGCCGCACCAACCTTTGTCAGTCAGGTATACGGTATTGACAGCGCCGATCGATCGGGCGATCGGGGAAACTTCCGACAACAGCGGTAAGATTGCTTGTTTGTGCGGAATCGTGATGCTAAATCCCCGAACGCCGATCGCCGCAAATCCTGCAAGAGCAGCTTTTAAATCCCCTGGTTTTACCGGAAACGGTAAGTAAACAAAATCGACTCCCAAGTGGGAAATAGCAGCATTGTGCATCGCCGGCGACAGAGAATGTTCGACGGGATGACCAATTACTCCCAACAGTTTAGTAGTGCCTTTAATCATTTTTGTTAGTTGAGTGTTGACGGTTGACTGTTAACGGTTGACTGTTGAGTTTTGTTAGTTTTCATACCAGATCCTGCTACAGTTGGGCCCTTATTCTTTAGTCGGCTAGGAGTGAACTTCGTTGGTTCAGAAGCGATTTTCCTCGCCGAGTTACTGTCAACTGTCAACTGTCAACTGTCAACTGTCAACTGTCAACTGTCAACTGTTTCTCGAAACTCTTTGGCGTCAGCCAAAATCGGATTGACATCAAACCAGTAATCCTCGCCGTAACGGTATTCAAACACCCAGAGACTCCGCAACAATATTTGGTATTTAGTTTCCCCGTTCACAGTTTTGGTAGCGGATACTTGGCGCAGCAATTTCCACTCATCAGGTTCGATCGCCAAAGTAAGCTGGTGGCGGCGCTGGACGATCACATTTTCCAAAGTTTCCCGCGACAGAGGAGGGTCTTGTTTCTGCAGACAGCCATACAGTAGTTGCAGCAAATTGCGGACATGACCGCCGCTGACTCGACACAGGCGATCGAGAGTTTCCGCAGAGTCGAAAACTTTGCCAACCAAAGCATAGCGCTGCGAAGGGTGCACTGTGGGAAAAGCCCGCGCCAGAACCATCTGCCGCAGCAATTCCAGACCCTCAGAACACTCAGAACCGTCGCTAAACTGCACCGGCACCATCGGCAAAACCTTCGGATCTACCCCAAATCGATTGGTCAACTGGCCCAAATCGTTAGAGAAAATCAGCACCAAAGGAATTGTATACACGACGTGGCAATTTAGTCTTGCCAACTGTTCGCCGCGATCGACAAACAAATATTCCGGCTGCAGCCGCCCCGTCGGTTTCGCGCACAGGTGTATGCGATCGAGATTGTCGATAATTACTACAAGTCCTTGTTTCCCTTGGCGTTTGAGTTCTTGGTTAGCCGGTTCCAACAACTCCTTATTCAGTGCATCTAAAATTACGTTAGTTCGCGGCTCCAAATATTGCCTCAACTCCGATCGCAGATTCGGAGCATCTTTCGCCTTAGCAGTAATTTTGCCAATTCCCAACGCCAGAGAAAACTCTCCCTCCGTGCTGGCATTTATTTCCCCCAAACCAGGGACAGTAGCTTCAGCGCTCAAGTCTATTTGAGTTTGAAAAACATCAGCAACCCCTTTGAGCAAAGCTTTAAAACCCGTCGGTTGCAGCTTGATTTTCATTTTCTCAATGCTTTCGCTCACCTGACGAGCAACGCTCAACAAAATGTCAGTGATATCTACATCTGCCATGTCTAAGTCTTTACTCGACTCAAAGTAAACAACATGAAATCCTTGTTGCTGCAATTGAGCTTGCAGCCGCAGCAATTCTGTTGATTTACCAGAGCCGATGTGACCGGTGAATAATTGACAGGTAGGTGCATCGGGGGACAGACGGCTGATGGTGCGCTCCAATTGTTCTACGATTGTGCCGCCCCGCACTGATGAGAAATCGATATAGTATTGTCGGTCTTCTTGATTTGCTACTGCCAGGGTGTAGCTGGGATTGCAGGCGCTATAAAATTTCTGTAAATTTAGTTCCATACCCTGTTCCATCTTTCACAACATTATGCCCTAATACCTTCTTCGTTTCGCTATGGTAATAATCAGAACAACTTACCAACTTTTTCTGAGGTTTTATGGACTCTCAATACCTTAATTTTTCCCTAAACCAGCACTCCCCAATTATACGTAATTTTTGCGTACTGGGAATGAATTGAATTCACTAATACCCCCATAAATAAGTAATTTATCCTCGTACAGCGAGCGCAACTTCATTGACATCACAGACGAAAAATTTCCCGTAATGTTCTCGGATAGAACTGGGTATTTGAGTACGGTTAACCGAAGAAAATAGGTAGTAATTAGGTATCCAAGAACCAGGTGTTTTTTATAATACCTTCGCCCTTTTTAGAACACGTTGGGTTCTTGTGAAGCGAAGCCAACAACAGATTTTAGATGTGAGATTTTAGATGGGAGCAAAAATCTCAAATCTCCAATCTCGAATTTAAAATTTATGGCGTTGGATACGAGTGCCTCAACCCAACCTACTTTCTTAGAGCATTTTGACTTAGGCGCGAAGGTGTTGTTTAACAAACCGGGTTTTTCGGTGTGATCTTTGTTTGGACTATACTTATTTTTTATCAATTCTACCATTTTGTGACCGACACCTGCTGCCGAAGCGGGATTTTGGCCTGTGACGGGCCTCTCGCTGGCCACAACGCAAACTTGAAAATTAGGAACTTTCGTAAAATTAGCGCCGCGTTCAATTAATTTCGACTCCAGCAAAAACGGCACTATTTCAGTCAGTCCCACAGCGGCTTCCTCTTAATTAGTAAAAGCAGCCACAGTCTTGTTAGCAACCAAATATTCGCCATCCGACAACTTAATATTAACTAACGCCGCGGGCCCGTGACAGACAGCACCCACAATGCCACCTGCTTCGTAAATAGCACGAATCCCAGCAAGTTCCTGGTTATCAGCAAAATCCCACATTGTACCCTGTCCCCAGCGTAGAAAATAGCCCCTTATTCTGCGGAGTCAATTTGTGCAGGACTGAGAGTATTTCCCACTCGCGACACTTGCTGACCGCCGCTTTTTGTGAGTTGTACTTTGCCGAGTAATTGACGTTCTTCCAAAACTATTTTTTCCAGATTTAATAGAAATTAGACAAGCCGTTGCATCGGGATTTTGCGTGAGCGTTCTTCCCGAATAATTGTATACAAAGTGGGTGAAATAAAATCGCTTAACCCTTCTCTTCCAACCTGCACAAGCTTTTATTAATAGGCTTTGGCTAGCTTTTCGTAAATCTGAGAGACAGTTGCCAAAAATCAAACGGATGTTTGAATTTTAGCAATTTTAATAATTCTATTAACGCAAGGCTAAGCCTCAAAATCCGTATTCCCCGGCACTGCTAGCGAACGAGAATTAGGACTTTATAGCGGTTCTCATTAGGATGAGGTACAGGCTCAGAATGCCGAAAAGAATAAGCTCCTCATTAGGGCTGTAGTTTATCCAATTACCAACCACTATCTCAATGGGCCCTTTTTGTAGAATACTTGACTTTCACCCAGTTTTGTACAAGGTGCCACCGCTATTATTGGGGTAGATTTTGCATAAATCTAATCGGTTAAGGACATTATAGAAGAAAATTATATAAGGTCAACAACAAACAAGATTTGGTAACACAATGCTCATATAATTTAGGGAATTTCCCCAATTGTTTATAATTCAATAAGTATACATTAAATTTATAAAAACCTCTAAAATAAAGCCGATTAAGGTAATGTAAAGCCTGCACATCCCTACTGAAAACAACGTCAACTGGCTGAACAGACAGAGCAACTAACAGCCCGGTTAGCGGCGCAATTACGAGCCACTGGGGTTGACATTGAACAATTATGAAACAACCTTAATGAGAAGTTAAACCAACCTTATCTTGGTCTTGATGCAGGTTTAGTATGCTTTGTTTAATTCACCGGAAAAGCTGATGCAACTATCACGACGAAAGTTTTTTACCTTGGCAGGAGCGAGCGCTGCTGGCACTTTGATGATGTCTCCTCTAGAAGCGCTTTATGCCAGAAAGGCCAATGGTGAATCAGTATTTGGAGGAGGGTATGGGCCCCTCGTACCCGATCCGAATGGATTGTTAGATTTACCGCAGGGGTTTCAGTATCGGGCTTTTTCACGAACGGGCGAAATGATGAGCGACGGTTCCCCTGTGCCCGGCGGTCACGATGGCATGGCGGCTTTCCCAGGTCCCCAAAACACGATCATTCTGGTTCGCAATCACGAACTGAGTCCGAATTCTTCCACCCAAGTTGTGGGCCCAAATCCTTACGATCCTCTTTGCAAAGGCGGGACAACCACACTACAGGTTGGACCCAATCGTCAGCTCATCAAGCACTACGTTTCGCTGAGCGGCACCTATCGAAATTGTGCGGGCGGCCCGACTCCCTGGGGTTCTTGGATTACTTCCGAGGAGGATGTCTCGACGCTGGCGACTAATAGACCTAGACCAAACGATGCAAGAAATGTATCGAAATCTCACGGCTACAACTTTGAAGTTCCGGCTCTGGCAACGGCTCCTGTGAATCCCGTACCTTTAGTTGCAATGGGACGGTTTAACCATGAAGCGGTGGCGATCGACCCCAAAACCGGAATTGTGTACGAAACTGAAGACCGAGGAGATGGCCTTTTCTATCGCTTTATCCCCAATGAAGTGAAGAATTTAAGCGCAGGGGGCACTCTCCAAGCGCTGAAGATTAAGAATATGCCGCAGGCAAAAACTTTTGCAGGGTTTCCCAAGGGCCAACCGATGTCGGTGGAATGGGTGACAATTGACAATCCTGACCCTGCTACGGATACGGTACGGGTCGAAGGTTTCGGTAAAGGTGCTGCCCAGTTTACTCGTGGGGAAGGCATCTGGTACGGCAATCGTGAAGTTTACTTCTGTTGCTCGAACGGTGGCTCTGTTGATCCTGCCACTGGCAGACCCAACGGATTTGGTCAGGTTTGGCGGTATCTTCCCGATCAAGATATGATCGAACTTTTTGTTGAGGCTAAATCGGCTGACGAACTCGATGGCCCTGACAACATTGTTGTGGCCCCTCATGGTGATCTGATCATTTGCGAAGATGGCGAGGATGAGCAGTTCGTGGTGGGTGTAACTCCTAACGGGGAACTGTATCGTTTCGCAAAAAATGCGCTCAACGATCGGGAGTTTGCCGGAGCCTGCTTCTCGCCGGACGGTCGAACTATGTTCGTTAATATCCAAACCCCAGGCATCACGTTTGCCATTTGGGGCCCTTGGAAGTCTCAACGAGGAGCATAACATTACTGCCTTGTAGTGCGAGCATTTTATTGGCCGGTAAAACGCTTAATGTTCGCACTATGTAATGACGAATCACGCCGGATTGTAGCAATATCCGGTGTGAGTTCTTCTCTATAAGCTTATGAAAATTTAAGGATTTGTGGGAGTTTGAAGAGTCGTGCCATACGTCAGCCGGTCGAAACAAGTGTTTTATTGTGTAGTAATGGTATTGAGTGCCTTTGCCGTTGACCTATTTCAATCTAGTGGTTCACTCGCTCAAATACCTGATGATTACGTTTGCTATATACAGAGGAGTAATGGTCAAACGATCGACTTAGGTAAGCTTTGTGGAAGTAGTGGCAGAGGTCGCCCGATCGCTTTACAGCCAAATGACCAGGCTTTTATTAATAATTACCAACGATCGTTGAGCAAACGGCTCAATTCATCCTCATCCGATGCGGTGTCTCGCGTTCAGCGAAATCCCCAAGCTGCTATCGAACGTGCGCGCGGGATATGTAATGCGCTCAGTGGGGGAATGTCGATCGACTTGCTGCAACCTAAAGGCAATGCTGAAGTTGATGCGCTTAACGCTCTGGCTCCTAAATATTACTGCCCTGAGTTTGACGACTGAGCAAGGAAGTCTGAGTGGAGCGATCGCACTCCCACAGATAACTGAACCGAACCGGAGCCTTTCGGGAAGCAGATACCCTTTTGGCACGTCACCTCTGAAGCTTGTCAAGCCTAACAACGTTGCTCATCACCCGCCACACACAGACAACCTCTGCATCATAACCGAGGGACTCTCAACGGTCGGCGTGCATGGGCGTTGTTATGCAGCTCACAGATAGCTATGCTTGATAGTATCCTTGCTGTCTAAGGAAACTGATTAGAACCTGAACATTGGGTACATCCGCAACTAGAATTGGGGCTGTATCTCTATATGTAGCTCTAGCTATAGATGTAGCTATATATATTTTGCCTTTCCTGACCCTAACACGACCAACCGTTGACCAAGGGATGCCTTGCCCATAAATCACAATTCCCTTTTTATGAAGACGGATAGGACCAAATTCAAGAGTATAGCCCTGATTATAAGCAGCGATCGCCTGTGGGAGTTGATGTTGGACTACCAGTACCTGCAATTTGTCCGCAAGATCTTCGGAGATACTAAGCAGTTTACCTTTGGGAAATTCTAGAGTGTAGGTACGACTCACCTCTACTGAAATAAATAAAATCCTACGATATAGGCTCTCTTGCCAAATTTGTAACTCCTCATAATGTGCAGATAGTCGATTGTTTGGTTTATCGTAAACAATGCCGTGTTCATAAACCAATATATTGTGTTTTCTATGCTGAATTGTCCGATAAATTATCCATATTCCGCCCCCCACACAAAAAATACTTGTTGTCAGTTTGAATAAAAAAGACACGCTAGTAGTAAGGATGAATCCTCCAATAATTAAAAGTATAGGAGCTACAATAATTGCTTTAATCCATCCTGGAAAACTACCACTCCTATATTGCTCCAAAAAGTTTCCTAACAAATGAGGCTCATTTTGAATTACGGAGACTTTAGTTGGCGGCAATTGAGGTGGTTCAGTTAAGCCGCGTCTTTGTATTTCGACTCTAATTACCTCTTGAGCTTCTTCTGTGTAATCAGAAATTACTAGAGCAGCAAACTCTAGTTCTCGATCGCTTTTCTGCCGCCATATTTCTTCAAGTGTCACTGTCAACTCCTCTTTCAAGAAATTGTGTTTATACAGTTAAATTTTTCAATTAAAACGACTATGTTTGCTGTCTAACTTAAGCATTACTTTATTTCCCCAATTGTTCTTTCCAAGGTTTTATCCATATTGGAATCTCCGGGTCGTCGCTGTTGCGGTACTCATCAGCCCTTTGGATTCATTTTAACTCGACTCTCACTGCCCGATCACCCTCTACCAAAAATCCCTCCATACACGTTTACCATAGCGAGGGATTTTTGTCAACCTACCAACTCAATTTTCTTGCAGTTTGTTGTTAGCTTCTGTCAGTAGCAGCTACTGGTTCAAAGCTTGGAACCACCAACTCACCATTCTGCTTAGTGAGTTGATTGTACAGCCTTTCGGTATTCGGGAAATTCGCAGCCGGCAGAGTCGGAAAGCGACGGTAAGGAACAGTATCCTCGCCAAACGCCTCGGCATATTCAACGCTGTTCAACATCGCGTTGATAAAGCCCTTAATCCCTTTACTTGCCAAGATTTGGTTGTACGTCCGAATCTCCGCTTGATTGCGGGGAGCGCGGCCCAAGAAGTGCTTCGTTCCCAACTCAATCACCTTAGTATTGGGATAAGGTGCGTAGAACTGTTTGACGTACAGCGACGAGCAGCCCAAAGCCTCAATGAACTCCTTGAGATTGATTTCATTGTTGCCCAGTTTGCTTTCTAGCGCCGTGAATTCATTCTTCACAACATACGGGTTGATGTCGCGCTCAAAAATTTGACGGTAAGCAGCTTGAATTAAAGTTTTCAAAGCTACTTTGTCCGAAGTATTCGTCAGCTTGAACACCTTAGTTTGTTCGCGCCGCTTGCTGACACTTTGAGCAATCCGACTTTGCAACTCGATATCGCCCCGATCGCCCGCAGCGCCCCATTCGATAAACCTCGGAGTTTCTTCCTCAGTCTCGACAGTTTGCTCGACAACAGAACCGCTGCGCGTAGTCACAAGCGAGCTTAACGAAGAGAACCTCTCTTCGTTAAGATCCGAAGAAAGGCAATCGCAGAAGTTTCGAGTTATTTACATTCTGTTACATAAGCGGGTTTATTTACGCCTACCTACTGAAATTTCATAATTGGTTTTCTATCGCTCCTAACGCCTTTAATGTTGCTTTTTGAGGTTCCGTTAATCCGGTTACTCCAGTAATATTCATGCCTTCATATAACCGATCGGGACGGAGAATCTTGAGACATTCTCCTGTTTGAACATTCCACAATCGCAGGGTTTCATCATAGCTACCACTGGCTAGAATCAGCGGACGATCTGAAGAAACGCCATCACAATGCGGTTGAAACGCAATAGAAATGACCGCTCCTGTGTGTCCTTGCAGCACTCGCAGGCACTGCCAAGTTGTTGTATCCCACAGGCGAATTGTGCGATCGGTACTGCTGCTTGCCATTAATCTACCGTCTGGGCTGAAAGCAATAGAACAAATCGAACTCGTATGTTCCTGCAAAGTAACGCAGCATTGACCTGTATTAATGTCCCACAACTTCAACAAATGGTCATCACCACCTGTTGCCAGCAAGTGCCCCTGGGGATGAAAGGCCGCTGTCCAGTTGCGACTGGTATGACCCTGCAAAGCCATACAACGCTCGCCAGTGTTTGCATTCCACACTCTGACTAACGGATCGTTACTCACGCTTGCTAGGAGATGAGCTTGCGGATGAAACGCGATTGCTAGTACATTCCAATGCCCCCCATCAAATAGGGTTTTAATCGTGGTTTCAGTAGTAATATCCCAGAACCGAATCATTGCATCGCCATGACCCATCACTAAAATATCGCTTTGAGGATGAAAGCCGATCGCTTGCACCCAATGGGTATGCTGGTAAACCGTCTTAAGACGACAGTCAAATGCAGTTTCTGAAGCTTGACTGAGAGTAGAAGGTTGAGCAATTACCTCAAACTCCCACAGGCATACCTTGCCACCCAAATCGGACGTAGCAAACCAGTTTTTTTGGGGATGAAACGCAGTACCCCAAACCTGTATAGTATGTTCTGCTATAACTTTCAAGCAGCGTCCAGTTGCTATATCCCAAATTCTTACTTGACCATTTTCACTGCCACTAACCAGTAGAGTTCCCTGGCTGTTGCAGGCGAGGGTTCTAAAAGCAATCATCTTTCCTTGCAAAGTTCTGGTACATTGCCCGATTGTTGTATCCCAAAATCTGATGGTTCCGTTAACGCTGCCACTGACAACGATCGAACTGTTCGAGAAACAGCCAATTGCGAAGACAGCATCTCCATCGCCTTGCGACAGAACTTTAAGACATCTTCTAGTCCGGACATCCCAGAGGCGAACGGTGCCATCGCTACTGCCACTTACCAAAATGCTGCTATCAGCAGTGTAGCCGATCGCATTTACAGGACCTTTGTGACCTTCCAAAGTATGGAGACAGTCCCCCGTTTCTAGATCCCAGATTTTGACTGAAGAATTTGCTCCACCCGTCGCCAGATGAGTACCGTCAGAATTAAAAGCAACTGACCACACCATATCTGTATGGACAAATGTCTGCAAACATTCTCCAGTCGAGACATCCCAGAGTCTGACTGTTAGTTCGGCCCCAGCACTCGCCAGTAGCCTGCTGTGAGGGTGAAATGCCAACCCAATACCTTGAGCCTGACTGCCTGAAAGCACCCTGAGACATTGCCCGGTTTGGACATCCCACAGTTCGATCGTATTGCCATCTTTACTGCAGGCAACTAGCTTACCGTCTGGGCTAAATATCGTTACTAGCACAGAATTACCAACGAACCAGCTTTGCAGGCATCTTCCTGTTGTGACATCCCACAACTTGACGAGATGATCGTAACCACCACTCACCAGCAATCGTCCGTCTGGGCTAAAATCCAAACCTTTCAAGACTAAAGAAGTGTGGGCTGCTAAGGTAAGCACTCGTTGACCTGTTGCCACCTGCCAAACACAAATCATGCCATCGTTACCGAGCTTTGCGACTAAGGTATTGTCTGGGCTGACGGCAACTGCATTGAGGCTGCCCAGTAATTCGGCAAAGACTGAGTTAATCAAATGGGTATCAGCTAAATTAACTTGTTTAAGCGACACTTGTCGCAAATCTGCTTGACGAATCGTTAAGCCAGAAAAATCATATCCACTCAGATCGGCGTGCAATTGAGATAGTAGATTGATTAAGTTACCAGCTCCATATCCCGATCGCAGGTGAGGTTCTCGTTTCAGGCGTTCTAGCATTGGCTGTAATTGTTGCGCGATCGCCTGTTGAGTGCCAAAATGACCCAACAGTTGAGCAATCAGAGGTTGCACGAGCGCTCGCAGTTGCGCCTCTCGAATGTAATCTTTTGCCTGCGCTTTTAACAGTGCGTAGGTTGATAATAATTGCGGTGCCTGCTGACAAATTTCATCACAAACAGTTTCGATCGACTTCTGTGTCATGTATTCCATGACAACAGGTTGCTGGGTAAATCCTTGAGTGCTGCATTCAATCAGCGATCGCCGCCGCAAGTATTCTAATGCTTCTAGCAGTTTGGCTTTAGAAAGCGCAGGGAAAAAATCATTTTGCAATTCCTGAGTTGTTACCCAGTCTCGATTAATAGCCAGCCAATACATTACCTGTTTTTCTATATCCGACAGACGATTGAATTGCCCATCAAGTAACAACCGAATTCCGTTAAAAACAGCAGTTTTTTCCTGTATAAACGCAGAAATATTGCCGTCAAATACTTCGCTAATCGAGGTGGCGACAATCTTTAAAGCCAGAGGATTTCCCCCATAAAGTTCATTAAGCTGTTGGCGATCGGCATCTGAACCGCTCAAAGACTTACTTGAGAAAATGCCATCGCTTTCTGCAGCGCTTAAACCGATCGTTTGCAGTACCCGCACTAGAGAGAGTTCTCCTGCTAGAACCGCAACTTCGTCTGGTTTTTCACGACTGGTAAAGACTAAACAGCTTTGATGGCTGCTCTCGCCAACACGCTGCAACAATTGTCCGTAGCCTTCATACTGAGGTAAATAGTGCCCGGCTCGATCGCCGCTCTGCAAGATCGATTCGCCATTATCTAGAATCAGCAGACAGCGATGTTTTTGCAAGTATTGCAATAAACGAGAAGTTTGTTCGTAAGTCGATCGAGGCAGCTCAATGTCTTGTTGCTGGGAAAGTATTAGAATTAGGTCTTTGAGCAAGTCTTCTAGGGGAGGCGCGTTCCGCAGCGATCGCCACACAACAAACTCGAAGTGTTCTTGAATCTGCTGGGCCAGTTTTACTGACAGTGCGGTTTTGCCAATGCCACCCATCCCTAACAGGGCGACTAATCGACAGCGATCCCACACTATCCACTGGGTTAGCTTGCCTAATTCTTGAGTGCGTCCGTGAAAAATGGAGACATCGATCGCTTCTCCCCAATCACAAAGAGGATCCACATTGAGGCAGCCGATCGCAGTGGCTGGTGTTTGGGCCAGGCTAGCTTGATGGTCAGCAAGAACAGGAGCATTCTTTTGTTTTTCTGTGTCTTGTCCCTGTTGTTGTGCAATTATTTGTCCGGCCGCAAGGCGTTCTATACAAGCACGAAAGCTTTTCTTCGTTACAGATTCGCCAAAGGCAGTTGATAAACGTTGCCATAACTGGGGTGCAAAGGTACGGCTGAGGTAGCTGGCAGAGTAGTTAGTTGTCTGTGCGATCGCTTCGTAGGTTTGTCCCAACCACGCACCTCTAAGCAGCGCAATTTCCATAGCAGTCAGAGGATTGCCCGTGCGATTTTTCACCAGCCGATCGACCCATTCAAGTCCGTGTTCCAGCTCCATACTTTATCGATAAAAGTATTAATTGTTACAAAAATTACCTATCGAACAATATTTCCTTTGAAGCTTACCAAATAATTTACGAATTTCAGCTATTGACAGGAAACGGATTTTGTGAATTGCAATGCGGTTAAATTTTTTGGACTCTAACCGACTGCCAGAAGTTGGCTCAAACTCCTTTAAGTTCAACAGTTTGGCTGTGGCAGATACCCTGCACGAACTTGCTCTGTGGAAAATCGATCTGTAACGCGAAGTTTATCTATCGACATGAAAGCCTGAATTCGAGATGCTGGTACACATGATGCAAACAACACCTTGCATTAGATTGAGAATAAATCGAATTAGAAATCAGCCAGTCCCAAAAATTATCGTATCCTATCGTGTAGGCGCGAGCGACCGCAATAACTATGCTTCGTATTCTGGACTTTAACCCGCACTATCCTGCTGCATAAAGTCCGCACTACAAACAGTTTTTGTTATGGTAATCGATCGGACACGAGCTCGGTTATCTGCTTGCTAAAACTTGCCGATAATTGCAAATATTTGTGAGGCTAAACCGATGAAATTACAAAAATCAATCCTAACAATGAAAGCAAAATTTGTTTCTACAGTCATGGGAATTTCACTGTTAAGCGTACCGGTGCTGTCTGATATTACCAATGCCCAAACCCCATCACCCGCCCTGCAAACCGGATTGCAATTTCAAGCATCTGAGGAATTCAATGTCGGTGCAGTAACTACTTTATCTGTCACTACAACTTACCAAGTAGACTCAGGCAAGTGTGTCGGTCAGTTCTACCACCCTAATATGGAGACTCACAGCCGCACCCACGAAGAGCTAGTCTTCGGGAGAGCAGCCTTCATTTCCCAAACTACGCCACCCGCTCCAGGGTTGCGCGTTACTATCAGAAATGTCACCCCCGGGCTCGATCGCAACCCTTCTCCTTATACCGATCGCGGATACGATAAAGCTCCAATGTCGCAAGGATTTAAAGTGTCTTTTGACATCACACACAAGGGTAGCTATTTAGCCGTACAACCTGGCAATAATGACTTTTCCTATGAGATAAAACGCGGTAATACCATCATTGAATCCGGGACTTTTACCGCCAGAATCGATCGCAGAAATCAAAGCACCACCCGCAACGAAAATTTCAGTTGGAACATGGGCTTTGGCTTAAATGACGACAAAAAGCGGTGTCAACAACAGCCTGCTTCCCAGCAGAATGGCTTCCCAATACCGCCCCTCGATTGGCCGCCTAACATCCCAAGAGATTTGTTTAGGGATATGAAGCCGTAATTAAACGACTAAAAAGCAAATGCACCGACAGCACCTAAGTGATGTCTAGTTTTGCGTGAAAAAATTTTGGAATTTGGCATAACTTCTATGAACATCGATCCTGTAAATATCAACTTATCTACTTTCCTCGATCGCCACAATCTGCTGCTAGCCAGTAACATGAAAAGCCCGATGGCACTTCCCAACAATTTCAACGATTTGATGGCAAGATTCAACCATGTCAGCGAGGCAATAAACAATCAAAGTGGCGATCGCATCAATGGACTGAATGATGATGACATCCTGTTGGGCGATGCCGGCAACGATACGATTTGGGGGAATGCTGGCAGCGATTTGCTCGCGGGCGACGCGGGGCTAGATGTATTAATCGGCGGGACTGAGAGCGATATCTTCGTGTTGGAAGAGCAGGAAGGAACTGATATTCTCACTGACTTTAATCTTAACGAGCGCGATCGGCTCGGTTTAGCTGCGGGGTTAACCCTTGATGAATTAATCGTTTATCAAGGCACAGGCGACAACAGCGACAGTACATTAATTAGCACTAAGACTGGGAATTTGCTGGCAATTATCAAAAACACCAGTGCCAGCGCGATCGACAATTCAGCCTTCCTCACTTTAAAACCTCCTGGATCTGTAACCAGCCTGGGCGATCGGGCCATGCGATCGGATCTCGCTAGAGAACAGTTTAAGGTAGATGGCACTGGCGTAAAAATCGGGGTTATATCTAATGGTTTCAACAGGTTGGGTGGAGCCGCCAAAGATATTGAAAGTGGCAACTTGCCTGCAAAAGTCAAGATATTAGCAGAAGAGCCGGATAATAACTTATCTGCGCCTAATGATGAAGGCAGGGCTATGCTGCAACTCATTCACGATATTGCTCCGGGAGCAGATTTGTTATTTCATACAGACAGACCTGTCGGTCAGTTTAACAGCTTTCTAGAATTTTCCAAAGCAAGTGAAAGGGTAATGGCTGATGGCATTCGCGCGCTGGCAGCACAGGGAGCTCAAATCATTGTGGATGATTCGAGATTCCCATCTCAACCGATGTTCCAGGATGGAATTGTTGCCCGAGCGATCGAGGAAGTCACTAAAAAGGGAGTTGTCTACTTTACTGCGGCGGGTAATAGCGATCGCGCTAGCTATCAAAGTGCTTTCAACTCGGCTGGTTTCTTTGCTGGTTTTGGAGAATTGCATGACTTCGATCCGGGGATTGGGGTCGATATCTATCAAAGCATCACGCTAGAGAAAGGTGATTCCTTCAGCCTCTCATTCCAATGGGACTCACCGATGGGTCGATCGACTAACGACCTCGATATTTACTTTGTTGACAGTACAAAACAAAAAGTATTGGCTCGCAGTATGCTGTCAAATGTAGGAGGAGATCCGATCGAGCTTCTCACATTCCGCAATGATGGGTCCTTTGGCTCCGATCGATTCAATCTCATGATTGCCAAGCGATCGGGTGCGGATCCCAGTTTGATGAAGTATATAGCGGGCGGTTCCGCTACCTTCAAAATCAACAATTACAACACCAATAGTTCAACGGTATATGGCAATGCGAATGCCAGAGGAGTCGCAGCAGTCGGGGCAGCCTCTTACTTGCTCACCCCTAAATACGGTGTAAATCCTGCAATATTGGAAAACTTTTCTTCGGCTGGCGGCACTCCTATTTTGTTTGATGAAAAGGGCGATCGTCTATCTAAACCTGAGTTGCGCCCGCAGCCGAGTTTCGTCGCTCCCAACAATACCAATACGACGTTCTTTGGCAACGATATTCTGGAAGATGCTGACAGTTTCCCCAATTTCGCGGGCACATCTGCAGCGGTTCCTCATGCGGCGGCAGTTGCGGCTTTGATGCTGCAAGCAAATCCCTACTTAAGCCCAGCGGACATTAATAGAGTCCTAGCGCAAACGGCTTTGGATATGGACGATCCAAACACGCCCGGTTTTGATGTTGGATTTGACCTTGCCAGTGGATATGGTTTGATTCAAGCCGATCGGGCGATCGAGCTAATTAGTTAAAAGTGTTCGGTTGTAGGCATTAGGTAATAGCTATGAGGTGATAGAGTTCGGTTGTAGGTGTTAGGTTTGAGGTGTGAGGCTATTTTCGCAAGTTGCCGAAATTAGCATTTCATATCATCCCATCAGCGTTTATCCGCGTTTATCCGCTAAGGAATGAGAATTAAATAACTTAGAATTTTGATGGTTCTTGTGGGATGGGCGTCCCGCCCGTCCAGAAAGGGCGGGCTATAAGCCCAACCCCTACTCCCCACTTTCAAGAGTGTAAATTATTTAATTCGCGATCCTAAAATCTGCGGTTGCAAAAATCCCCCGCTACAGCATTACCATAGCGAGGGATTTTTGTCAACCTACCAACTCAATTTTCTTGCAGTTTGTTGTTAGCTTCTGTCAGTAGCAGCTACTGGCTCAAAGCTTGGAACCACCAACTCACCATTCTGCTTAGTGAGTTGATTGTACAGCCTTTCGGTATTCGGGAAATTCGCAGCCGGCAGAGTCGGGAAGCGACGGTAAGGAACAGTATCCTCGCCAAACGCCTCGGCATATTCAACGCTGTTCAACATCGCGTTGATAAAGCCCTTAATCCCTTTACTTGCCAAGATTTGGTTGTACGTCCGAATCTCCGCTTGATTGCGGGGAGCGCGGCCCAAGAAGTGCTTCGTTCCCAACTCAATCACCTTAGTATTGGGATAAGGTGCGTAGAACTGTTTGACGTACAGCGACGAGCAGCCCAAAGCCTCAATGAACTCCTTGAGATTGATTTCATTGTTGCCCAGTTTGCTTTCCAGCGCCGTGAATTCATTCTTCACAACATACGGGTTGATGTCGCGCTCAAAAATTTGACGGTAAGCAGCTTGAATTAAAGTTTTCAAAGCTACTTTGTCCGAAGTATTCGTCAGCTTGAACACCTTAGTTTGTTCGCGCCGCTTGCTGACACCTTGAGCGAGGCTATTTTGTAACTCGAATTCGCCTCGATCGAGCGCAGTGCCCAATTCGATAAATCGAGGAGTTTCGGGCGTCTGAGCTTGGAAATTTTGCTCAGCGATGGAACCCGATCGCATCGTCCGCATCGACAAACCACCGGGAGTCACATAGCGCTCGTAGGGCACTGTATCTTCCCCAAAAGCTTCGTTGTACTCCGTGCTGTCCAGGATGCTATCGACCAGCGCGTAGAAGCCCTTCTTGGCGCAAATGTCAAAGTAAGCGTTCATTTCCTGGCGGCCATAGGTAGGGCGTCCCAGGAGTCGGCGGTGAATGTACTCGATCGCCTTACAAACGTAGAGCTTGCTCCAGTACATATTGCGGAACACGTCAGACTTCGCCAACATCCGAATAAACTCGCGCATCGGAATCTCGCCGTTTTCCAGCTTAATTTCCGCCACCTTTTGGCGCTGGCCGTCGAACACGTCGCGACCAAACACTTGCAGGTAAGCAGCCCGAATCACCGCTTGGGTGGAACTTTCGGTAAATTTGACACTGGAAGCATTGCTGTAGCTGCTGGAGACACCGCGGGCAGTTTTCTTGGAAGCAACATAGTTGCTCGGTAACTGGTCTAATTTAAAGACCTTGGGGCCCAGAGAACCAGGAGCAGCACCGCGAGCCGCCGGATTGCTCAACTGATTGTCAATCCCCGCACCTTGACGGATCAGGATGCGGCGAGTGTCTTTGCCGAAGGGAGCCGGACGGCTCTTGGGGTTGCGAGTTTCTTTCGGGAAAATCGCGCCAAACTGAATTTCTAAGGGGTCATTGCCAACACCGTAAACGTGCTGGTCTGGCAGAGGCTGGGTGTAGCCGGCGAACAAGGTGATGAACTGAGGCACCTTGCGGAACGGAGCGCTGAAATTGAACAAATCAATTTGCGGGCCCCAGTTGCGACACTCCTGAGCTTCTTGGCCCAAACCGCGCAGGTAAGGCACTGTTTCTTCGCCGAAGTAGTCGGAATATTCTTGCGAATAAACCATCGCGTCTACGAGGGCTGGCAGGCCGCCTTTGCTGACGATCGCAAAATACTTGCTAAATTCCTCCCGCGAGCTCAAACCGCGGCCGAGGAAGTGGCGGGCGGCAAGTTCTACAGCGCGGCTGTTGACAAACGGCTCGTAGAATTGCTGACGGTACAGAGGAGATTTACCAAGGCGGCGAATAAACTCTTTCATCGAGATTTCGCCATTTTTGACCTTGGATTCCAAGTCAGAAATGCTTTGGCTGTATGCGCGGGTAATATCGCGCTCAAAAACTTGGCGGTAAGCTGCTTTGATTACTTCTAGCTTTTCGGCCGAAGACAGACCGGTTTTCATGACGAATTTCGATCGCCGCTCGGCTGCGTTGAAGTAGATTTGAGGCAGTTGCAAGCCTTGCTGGTCGTTGCTTTCGCGCTGCCGCACCTTGTCTGAAGGTGTGGGAGCTTTGAATTCGGTAATTGCTACGTCGAAATACTGTCCGACGATCGCACTTGCCTCTGGATTGTTTTTGAAATAGCCCAAAGATGCAGCCTTCATTTCCTGCATTGCCACAATTGTGGCCGCTGAAGAGCAAGCATTTTCGATGATTTCCCGCAATCCGCGCACGTTCACCGAAATAATGTTCGGGTCGCCAGCGACGATCGCGTAGGTGATGTAGCGCAAAAACCAGCTCAAATCCCGCAGAGATTTGGTCATGTTGCCCGGGCCGTAGCGCGAGACATTGATTGGCTGAAATCCTGCTGGGATTGGGCCGCTGTAGCCGCCACCGTTGCCAGAAAACAGATTTCCCAGCCCTAAGAATCCGCCGCCACCGCCACCGCCGTTGCCGCCGCCTGCGCGACCTTCAACGTAGGTAACAGTTCCCAGTTTCATGCCTTCAGAGACATTCCCCGAACCGCCACGAGCCGCGCCTGCTACAGCCATCGCTTCTTGTGGTCTTTCCAAAAATGCCAGCGGGGAACCGCCCGTAAAAATCCGGTTGGCTGCGCGGGATACTATCAGTTCCGAGTTTTTGGTCAGCGTCGCAGAGATATCGATCCGAAGAGCCCCTGAACTGAAATAACTTGCCAGTTCGCTGAGTTCGCCCCGCTGTAGAAAGCGGTCTTGCTGTTCTGCTTGCGAAATTGTTGCGACCGGTACAGTTTGATATAGTTGCGGACGCGCAACCGAGCTTCCACCACTTGCTTTTACAGTCATTAGACTCTTTCGCTCCCTATCCAAATAGTTGCAGCATTTAACCAGACTAACCTTGCCTTCTGATGCAGGTCAAAGTAGGTATTTTTGCTTTGTTTACTTTTTGCCTTTACCTGTCACGAGGTTCGGGCGCGCTTACTTTCTTAGATTAAAATGTTTTGGTTTCATCTTTCTTCCTGCCGGGAAATGTCCGACCCGAAGGCAGGCACGGGGTACTCCCTCCGCTGCACTCCGCCGGCATACCCGTGGAAAAAAAGACTCGGCAGGAGAGTTGCCTTTGGGCGATCGCAGCCAGTGCCTTGAATTAAAGGAAAAGAAAATCAAAAATTTTCTTGTGCCTTTTTCTGGATCTGTGACTTTCTGCGGAAAGACGCCTCCGCTTTACCCAAAAGCTCAGCGGTGGGTTATTGACAGTCCTGGTTTGTTAAAAAGCCTGCCGACATTTATTGTATAGATTTAAGAGAGCGTATATGAGAAAAAATGATAAGTTTTATTACGCAGAAGCTGTCAGGGCTTGGCTACCAGGGGTTAGTCGATCGCCCGATCCCTCTCTCTTAGGCTTCCCAACTTGGCGAGACGCCACTTTGGTTGCCAGTAAGGAAGCAATAGAAGTGCATCGCGTCGCGCTGTTCGTCCGTAGCTACTGACAACCAATCTCCAAACTCACGCACTATTACCTCACTTATGGATACTACGCCTGATATCAGTGCTGCCGTGCGGCGGCTGTACGATACTTTCCCTTTCCCGCCCGATCCGTTGTCCGATGAACCGCCCCCAGGCTACAACTGGCGCTGGAGTTGGCCTGATGCTTACAATTTTTGCACCGGCCAAAAGCCGCCAAAACTCGATATTCGGATTTTGGATGCTGGCTGCGGCACTGGTTCGAGCACCGATTATCTGATTCACCTCAATCCAGAAGCTTCGGTGACGGCGATCGACCTGAGTGCGGGTGCTTTGAAAGTAGCACAAGAACGGTGTCGGCGATCGGGGGCGCGCGAAGCTGATTTCCGCCACCTCAGCCTGTACGATGCCGCCGAGTTAGAGGGCGAGTTTGATTTGATCAACTGCGTGGGCGTGCTGCACCACTTACCCGATCCGATCCGGGGCATTCAAGCGCTGGCGGCGAAGTTGGCGGCGGGCGGTTTGATGCACATTTTTGTGTATGCTGAGCTCGGGCGCTGGGAAATTCAACTCATGCAAAAGGCGATCGGACTTCTCCAAGGCCCGAAAAAAGGTGACTATCCCGATGGTGTGAAAGTCGGTCGTCAAATCTTTGCTTCTTTACCAGAAAACAACCGTCTTGTCAAGTACGAAAAACAGCGTTGGGCAGGAGAAAATCAGCGGGACGAATGTTTTGCTGATATGTACGTTCACCCGCAGGAAATTGACTACAATATTGAGACTTTGTTCGAGTTAATTGATGCTTCGGGATTGGAATTTATCGGTTTTTCAAATCCGGGATATTGGCAGTTAGAAAGACTTTTGGGGAAAGCGCCGGAATTGATAGAAAGAGCTCAGGGTTTGACGGAAAGAGAGCTTTATCGATTAATTGAATTGTTGGATACGGAAATCACTCATTACGAGTTTTTCTTGGGCAAAAAGCCTGTTAATAAAATTGATTGGTCGGACGATCGGGTACTTTTGGCGGCAATTCCAGAGTTGAGTGGTTGTATGCACGGTTGGCCTAGTCAACAAGTGTTTGATTGCAACTACCAATTGATCAATTTGTCAAGTGCTGAATTTGAGTTTTTGCAAGGTTGCAATACCAAAACTGTGGGAGAGATTTTGGCGGATGTGGAGATGGGATTGGATGAAGTGCGATCGATCTTATCAAAACAGCTAATTTTGCTAACACCGTGCGATCGGATATAACAATCGACAACAGGGGAATTGAGGACACGGCAATGCCGTTTCCCTACCCCAAAATAATCGATCGATCCCCCTGGCAACAGATGTAACCATCGCCAGATTAACTGTAGGGAAACGGCACTGCCGTGTCCTGATTGTGGGTAACTTCCCGTAAAATCCAAAACTTGTGCTGAGCGAAGTCGAAGTATCCCAAATGGATTGACACAGGCCCCCCTCTGCGGCTACGCTTTGAAGTTAGAGGTTGCTTTGCTTGTAGAGGAAGTAGCCGGCGTCGCCCAAAAATCTAGTTGCACTGCCCAAAGCTGCTGGTAACAGCAATGGACAGCTAACCGCCAAACTGATCAAAGCAGTCTGGAGGCTAACGGAGTATGATAACACTCTCTGTAGCCGCCCTGCTATGTGTTGAAATGCGGGGCGGCTGGGTTTTTGGGTTTTTCTAGAAAACCCAAAACCAGGAGAACATAATTATGTCACAGGAATTCTTGCCTGACGACAACAAATTCGATCGGCCAAATGACGACTCAGCAGCAGAATCGGAACAGGATGTGGTGTGTGTAACGGTGACAGGTTCGCCCAAGGGTGTCAGGGAAACCATACTCACTTTGTACCGCCTGGGATTTGCCGAAGTTGGCGATTGGAGTCCCGTACAACGTGCAGCTAATCCGAAGCAAGTGATGAGTGTGCTGATTCGCCGTCGGAAGCGCAAAGCGTAGGAAGTAGGCGATTGCTCGTTCCCAGTTAAAATATGTCATTGCGAGCTCTTAGCGAAGCAATCGCCTAGTCTCTGCGATTGCTTCGCTAAGAGCTCGCAATGACAAAAAATACCACAAAAGGTTAATAAACCCAGATTTGTTATATCACTCGCGAGGGATGAAAGAAATGGCTGCGATGTTGGAAGTTCGTTCTAGCCCTCGATATATTGCTATCTAAGGGTTTCAGCGATTGCGACGGTATGCTGGGAGGCGGTTTCCAGGTACAAATTTGCTATCCCTCGCAAACGGCCTCTGGACACCTTGCGCTGTCTTGGGTGTACAATGTAGGTCTCCCCACTCGTTGGGGAAACTAATTGAATGGAAACACCATATTAGCTGTAAGTTTACCGACTTTCTCAAGCATATCCTCCCCACTCGTTGGGGAAACTAATTGAATGGAAACATGTTTGCAGTTCTACATGATGGATGGACATTTGACTCCCCACTCGTTGGGGAAACTAATTGAATGGAAACTAGGTTGCAATAATCCACTCTTTGCCGTTGGTTCCGCAACTCCCCACTCGTTGGGGAAACTAATTGAATGGAAACTTTCGAGCCTTGTCAAGCACCGATTGAAGATTGCTTACTCCCCACTCGTTGGGGAAACTAATTGAATGGAAACGCAACAGATACAGCCTTCAGCTTGGGTGTCTTAGCCTCCCCACTCGTTGGGGAAACTAATTGAATGGAAACTGGATAAATTGTCCTGTCCCTAGGTTGTGGTATCTATAGCTCCCCACTCGTTGGGGAAACTAATTGAATGGAAACATCAACTGCAATTTCACGAGCCTTCAACATCTGCCATTGCTCCCCACTCGTTGGGGAAACTACTTGAATGGAAACCGGAATAAGTCGAGGCGAGCACCGAAGTAGACAAACCTCCCCACTCGTTGGGGAAACTAATTGAATGGAAACAAACCGATCGCCCGTTGCCCAAACCAACAGCAGCCGCAAGCTCCCCACTCGTTGGGGAAACTAATTGAATGGAAACAGCTTGGTATGCTCTTTTAACCACTCTTTTGCAACAGACTCCCCACTCGTTGGGGAAACTAATTGAATGGAAACCCATCAGGATCGAGTGTTTCAAAACGTACCCTGTTAATAGTCAAGTCTCCCCACTCGTTGGGGAAACTAATTGAATGGAAACAGTATCTTTTCTTGTCCTGTTTGGATGCAAATTGATTTATCTCCCCACTCGTTGGGGAAACTAATTGAATGGAAACTTGATCGCGTAGGTCAATCCTTTAAACCACTCCTCTTGGTAAACTCCTCACTCGTTGGGAAAACTAATTGAATGGAAACTCTTCGATCGCACTTTCTAGAGATTTGTGTCCGGCTGCAACGCCACCTTCTCCCCACTCGCTGGGGAAACTAATTGAATGGAAACCAGAGATGCCGACCTAAACCAAACTTAGCGGCTGCTGTCCCCACTCGCTGGGGAAACTAATTGAATGGAAACACAAATGATACTTTACCGAATTTTTGGGTTACGTTTGTCCCCAATCGCTGGGGAAAGTAATTGAATCGAAACCTAAGTGGGTATCTTTATCTGCTTCATAAGTTTGAAGCCCCCACTCGCTGGGGAAACTAATTGAATGGAAACTCAACACCGAGTTTATTGTCAATTTGATCAGTAAATTGTCCCCACTCGCTGGGGAAACTAATTGAATGGAAACTCAACCCACGGGAGCGGATCAGAAAATGGAGGGTTGATGAATACTGTTTTATTCCAACTCCCCACTCGCTGGGGAAACTAATTGAATGGAAACCTTTCTCATTTGAGAGAATCGATAGAGAGTAGCTTGCAGGTCGTCCCCACTCGCTGGGGAAACTAATTGAATGGAAACGAAATCAGTTCAATCTTTGTCAGCGCTCCGATGTTTGGTGGCAAGGCCCCACTCGCTGGGGAAACTAATTGAATGGAAACATTTGTAGGCTGACGGGTGTATTACCGTCGTTGAGAGTCCCCACTCGCTGGGGAAACTAATTTAATGGAAACATAATCAGTGGCAAAAAACGGTGTTTATCAAGTCCCCACTCGCTGGGGAAACTAATTTAATGGAAACGCAACACGCCACGCTGCCTGAGCGCCTATCTTTCCGCTGAGATCCCCACTCGCTGGGGAAACTAATTGAATGGAAAATCATCTGCCCTGGCTATTTTCAACGTCAGGGTTTTTTTTCTCCCTATTTGCTCAAACCTGAAATCCTGACCTAAACAAACCAGGATTATTTGCAGTTATAATTACGCTTATTAGTACAAAATATTGATTTATGGACTACCACGACATCATCACAATTGAACCAGGAAAACGCAGTGGCAAACCATGTATTCGGGGAATGCGAATCACCGTCTACGATATCTTAGAATATCTCGCAGGTGGCATGACGCAAGCAGAAATTCTGGAAGATTTTTCACAATTAACTGGGGCAGACATCAAAGCCTGCCTTGCTTTTGCCGCAGATCGTGAAAAAAAGTTATTTGTGGCATCCCTGTGAAACTTCTATTTGAAGAAAACCTCTCAGATGCAGCCTTATAATATAATTGAAACAGTGCTAGCCAGCTTGTTAATCCAATGAAAATCACTGCGGCCGCCGCTTCCCTCGGATGTGTAAGTATTTTAATAACAATAGAAATCCTGGAAGGTAAAAGATGATACAAGCCCGCAAGCAAAAACTCACCTTTGAAGAGTACCTCACCTATGAGGACGACACCGACAACCGCTACGAATTAATTGATGGAGAGTTAGTAACATTGCCGCCCGAATCCGAACCCAACACCGCCATTGTCAGCTATCTGTTTTTAGTGCTTGTTAATACTGGCATCCCTTGGCGGTGTATCAAACTTCACCTGTGCGAAATCCAAGTTCCGATCCTGCGGGAGGGCGACGCAGCTAACCGCTACCCCGACTTAGTGGTTTTGCGCCCCGAACACATCTTGCTGACAGCAACCAGGCTAACCATCACCCAAACTATGCCACCTCCTCAGTTGGTTGTCGAGGTTGTTAGTCCAGGTAGAGTTGGGCGCGATCGCGATTACATTAGTAAACGAGCTCAATATGCAGCGCGGGGTATCCCTGAATATTGGATTGTTGACCCTCAAGAGGAGATAGTAGCGGTACTACGACTAGAATCGGGTCAGTATGTCGAAGTTGGGGTTTTTCAAGGGGAACAAGCGCTGATATCGCCGACTTTTCCGCAGTTGAACTTGACGGCCCAACAAGTCCTGGAAGGGGAGCTTTAGCCGCCGATTTACAAGGAATTCACAAGGAGAAAATGTATGAAAATTAGAGCAATTATTCATCCCGCAGAAGAAGGTGGCTATTGGGCTGAAGTACCTGCACTTCCCGGGTGCATTACCGAAGGAGATACTATGGAAGAAGTGATGGCTAATTTAAAAGATGCGATTGAAGGTTGGCTCGATGTTGCTAATAGTCGTGAAGCAATTGCCTCCACAGATAAAATTGTTGAAATTGCTGTATGAAATCTATTTCAGGGAAGCGACTGTGCAAAATAGTAGAGTATAAAGGTTGGGTTTTGAAAAGGATTACTGGGAGTCATCATATCTATGAAAATACCGAAATAGAACAAATTTTGTCAATTCCTGTTCACCGGAATCAAGATTTAAAAATTGGAACCTTAAGAGCCTTGATGAAAATAGCCCAGCTATCTGAGGAAGATTTACAAAGTTTGTCTTAAGCCGAAATTAGGAGACGGCAGTGCCGTGTCCCTACCGAAAATAATACTGTAGGGACACGGCACTGCCGTCTCCTCTATATCATTCCGGTGTAACCGGAATTGATACTACCCGCCGATTTGAGACATGGTGCGGCTGTAATTTCCTTGAGTAGTTCCAGAATCCCGCTGCTTGAAATTAATTTCGGGTTTAATCTCTAATATGTGCCGCACTCGATCGCGCAATTCGCCTGTAGACACCCCATCCCGTAAAGCAGTTTTTAAGTCAATTTGACCAGTTTCGTTCAGCAGACAAGGCCGCAACCACCCGTCAGCAGACAAACGCATCCGGTTGCAGCGATCGCAAAAACACTCGGACATTTGGCTAATAAATCCTAAAGTGCCTTTCGCCCCCGGAATTTGAAACACATCCGCCGGCCCGTTACCGCGCACTCCCGACTCGGCTAACCCGTATTTGTCGCTAATTTGTTGCCGCAATTCTGCCGAGGCTACCCAACCTTTATCGCCAAATAAATCCCCATTCCCGATCGGCATAAACTCAATAAAACGAACGTGCCAATTCCGGTTAATTGTTAACGCCGCTAAATCCAATATTTCGCTGTCATTCACACCAGGAATTACCACAACATTCAGTTTTAGCGGGTCGAATCCTGCTTGATAAGCCGCTTGAATTCCCTCCCAAACCTGCGTCCATCGCGATCGTCCCCGACTACCAATTATCTTATCAAAAGTCTCCGGTTCCAAGGAATCCAAACTAATATTAATCCGGCGCAAACCAGCATTGTAGAGATTTTCCGCCATTCCGGCGAGCAAAAAGCCATTAGTTGTCATTGACAAATCTCGCGTTTCCGGCATCGAGGCGATCGACCTTACCAATTCCACCACCCCAGGCCGCAGCAGCGGTTCCCCTCCAGTCAAGCGAAACTTGGTAAATCCCACGGGTATGAAAACTTCGCGCAGCAGAGTTAGCAATTCCGAGTGAGTTAACAACTGCTGCTGCAATACATAGTCCAACTCGCTACCTTCCGGCATACAGTAGAGACAGCGGAAGTTGCAGCGGTCTATCAAGCTAATCCGAAGGTAGTCTACGGTATCCATGTCAATAGTTTGTAATATTATTTAATTATAAATGCTGACTCGATTTTCTGCAATTATTGATAGAGAGCAATAAACCTGCATCAATTTCTTTTCACCTTCCCCCTCCTCTCTTACTCTGCGCCCTCTGCGCCCTCTGCGGTTAATAAAAAAAAATCTCATTCACAAATTTGTATATTTATGTTCTTTGAATTTGAAGCTGACTTTGTAGAAGCCCTGCGCTGTATCCCCATGCAAGTACGTCTCAAGTTAGATACTTGCGGCATTAAATTAAAGTTGCAGGATTGGAATCATTTTAACCAAGCAGAACGTCAAATGCTTGTACAGAAACCTTGCTTGACAGAAGCAGAAATTATCGATTACCGAGAACAGCTAAACCAAGTATTAATTAAACAGACAGGTAAACCGGGAACTGATTTGGCTGTTGATGAAAATCCCCCCTGGATGGATGCTGCAACTGTACCGGAGTCGGTTTCTGCAAAAGCGCAAGAGCTCGGCGTGACAATTACTTTGGGACAGTGGGCGAGTTTGCAGCCTCTACAGCGATTTGCTTTGATTAAGCTTAGTCGATCGAGCCACGAGAATAAAAATTTTATTCCGGCGCTTCAAGAGTTTCAACTTATTGAATAAGTATATGGTAAAAAGTTTATAGCCAGCACGAGCAATCGCTCAATGTAGGTTGTTGGTTGGGAGCGATTTCTTTACCATATCGCCTCATTTTCAGCGAGAATATAACTTTTAAGTAGCATTTACTTTCAAGACACCATGTCTAACAATCCTCAGTTTTTTGATCCACTGCCCTACTCAGCTTTCAACAATCCATCAGCAGGAAGTGCCATCAGCCCATTTAGCCCAGTTAGGTTCACTTACTTTCATTTAGAAGACTTTGAAGACGGCGCTTTAAATACACCGGGTGTTACTGTTTCTGAGTTTGCCACAACAAATATTGCAACAACCTTCAGCGACTCGGTGGACGGCGATGACGGTGTTATTGATGGTCAGGCCAGAGGAAACAGCAGCAGCTTATTCTCGAATTTGAGGACTAGCAGCTTTACCTTCAACTTTTCCGCTAATGCACTTGGGGGTCAATTACCAACCCATGCTGGAATTGTCTGGACGGATATTGGCAGGAATGGTGGCGGCACACCCCTGTCTGGCGACCTGCTAAATAACACGTTATTTGAGGCGTTTGGGCCATCGGGAGAATCTCTGGGGGTTATCGGTCCCTTTTCGCTGGGTGATGAGAGTATTTCGCGTACAACCTCAGAAGATAGATTCTTTGGAGTGGTCAATCAAAACGGGATCTCATCAATTCGATTGTCCATGCCCGGTAAAAATAACTGGGAAGTCGATCATCTTCAATATGGTTTCACACCTGGAACCATTTCTCCTTCCCCCTTGGGCCCCAATGGCCTCTTCTTCAACCTCTCCACCAATGCCGATAACTTTACCATCGATCCAGCTCTAGTCGGCAATCTATTGGTTCAAGGTTTAGATGGTAACGACTTGATCCAAGGATCGCCATCGGTCGATCGGGTAAATGGCAATGCCGGCAACGATACTATACTAGGAGGCGACGGCAACGATACGCTCTGGGGCGGTCGCGATAACGATCGCATCGATGGCAACGCCGGCAATGACATTCTCGCTGGAAACCTCGGAAATGATACGCTCTCTGGCGGTTCGGGTGACGACCTCATACGTGGCGGACAAAACAACGATGTGCTCAATGGAGGAGAAGGTAACGACCAATTGGTAGGTGACTTAGGTAGAGATATTCTGACAGGTGAAGCTGGAAACGATCTGTTTGTACTGCGGGGGAATGCAGCGGCCTCCAATGTATCTGAAGCCGATGTTATTGCGGATTTTACGGCGGGTCAAGATGCGATCGCCCTCACCAACGGACTTGCATTTGCAGGAATTGCCTTAGATGCTTCGGGTAGCAACACAGCGATTCGGATTGTTGCTACCGGACAAATTTTAGGGGTTGTTACTGGAGTCCAACCTGCTGCTCTAAGCGCAGCCAATTTTACCACGTTGAATGCGGACTTTTAACTGTTATCAGTTATAGCAATCCTCAAGCTGAATGCGGTGAAGTAGTTTTCTGAAGACGACTGCAAGAAGACTAAAAATTATAGGATTTCAGTCGGTTTTTAACCGACTTGTGCTATGAGACAGGGAATTAATTCCCTGTCGGTCTTCTGGACAATCCGACAGCCCGACAATCCGACAGCCCGACAATCCGACAGCCCGACAGTCCGACAGGGGGTTGCAAACCCCTGTCTCATAGTGAAAGTCGTCGGTCGCCGACTAAAAATGATGATGCGTTCAGTCGGTTCTGCCTGGTAACGCAGATAGGCGAGAAGAGCCTCCAATTTACCCTTCGCCACGCGAGGCAGAGCAAGAGTGACATCGGTTCCCAGGCTCTTCCTAGAAACCAGTAAAGTAAAAAATATGATTAATTTTATTTTAAGTATTGTTACCGCCGCGTGGTATGATTTTTCTGAGTTTGCAAAGCACTCGCCTGCTACCTGCATTAGTTTCTGAGCTTCGTGAACACGCAAAACACACCCACCGAACCCGCACCAGCAAACGAGGATATTCCTCAAGCTGGCACAGTCTCGACAGTCTCGACAGTCTCGTCCGAGACAACGAATCCCATGCAAGACTTTTATCGCCTCCAACAAGAGTTGTTGGCGTACACCCTTGCTTTTACGGCGATTATTTTTATCTCCGTTTGGATTTTTTACTCGCTCAATATTGCCCTGAATTATTTGCTTGGGGCGAGCACAGGTGTGGTTTACTTAAAGATGTTGGCTAGAGACGTTGAACGAATCGGCAGCCAAAATCAGCGCATCAGCAAGACAAGGCTCGGTGTGTTTTTAGCGGTGATGATAGTAGGAACACAGTGGAATCAGCTACAGATTTTACCGATATTTTTGGGATTTCTGACTTACAAAGCTGCGCTGTTGGTTTACGTGATCCGAAGTGCATTAGCACTAGACTACAGGTAAGTCAGGCAATTCGAGCAAAACTCAACTCATCGATTTGTATGGGGAAGCCCGTTGAATGGCAATGCTTGACGTTCTAAACACCTTTAATCGTTTCCCCCTCGCCGAATTGGAAGTTGGGCAGCAGTTGTACTGGCAACTCGGCAATCTGAAAGTGCACGGGCAGGTTTTTCTAACCTCGTGGTTTGTAATTGCCGTTTTAGTCGTAGTTTCGATTTTAGGAACCAGCAAAATCCAGCGAATTCCCAGCGGAATGCAAAATTTTATGGAGTATGCGCTGGAATTTATTCGGGACTTGGCTAAAAACCAAATTGGGGAAAAAGAATATCGCCCTTGGGTACCGTTTATTGGTACATTATTTCTGTTCATCTTTGTGTCAAACTGGTCTGGCGCTCTAATTCCTTGGAAGCTGATTAAGCTGCCATCAGGCGAATTGGGAGCTCCTACCGCTGACATCAACACGACGGTAGCATTTGCACTGCTGACTTCTCTAGCATATTTTTATGCAGGTCTCAGCAAAAGCGGCTTGGGGTATTTCGCCCACTATGTTGAACCGGTGCCTTTCATGTTGCCGTTCAAAATCATAGAAGATTTCACTAAGCCTCTGTCCCTGAGTTTCCGTTTGTTTGGCAACATTCTTGCGGACGAATTGGTGGTCGGAGTGCTAGTCTTGCTAGTGCCTTTATTTGTTCCTCTGCCAGTGATGGTTCTGGGACTATTTACGAGTGCAATTCAAGCTTTGATTTTTGCTACCTTAGCCGCCGCCTACATTGGTGAAGCTCTAGAAGGCGGTCACGGCGAAGAACACCACGATTAACTAACGATAAACGGCTAAGAATGAAGGAGGAAAAATAAAAATTCTGAACTCAAACTTTCTCCCGTTAAATCGGACAATTCTCTAGACTTTCTGTTCTCAATTTTGTACTTTAGATAAGGAAAATCATCATGGACTCAACAGTTGCTGCCGCTTCCGTAATTGCCGCCGCTTTGGCAGTAGGTTTAGCCGCAATCGGCCCTGGCATCGGTCAAGGTAATGCAGCAGGTCAGGCTGTAGAAGGGATTGCCCGTCAGCCGGAAGCAGAAGGTAAAATTCGCGGCACTTTGCTGTTGAGTTTGGCGTTCATGGAAGCGCTCACAATTTACGGTTTGGTCGTAGCCCTAGTGCTGCTGTTTGCCAACCCCTTCGCATAATAATTGGAAATTTTAGATTTGAGGTTTTGGCGATTCTAATCCAAAATCTCAAATCTAAAATCGATTAAGCGAATTAGATGGAAGCCGTCAAAAAATCATGATGCACTGGACAGTATTACTAGCAGTTGAAGAAGCGGCTAAGGAAGGGGGACTGTTTGATATAGATGCTACGCTGCCTCTGATGGCGGTGCAGTTTTTAATTCTAGTCGCAGTCTTGAATGTAATTTTTTACAAGCCGCTCAGCAAGTCAATTGACGATCGCGCCGATTACATTCGCAACACTCAAGTCTCCGCCCAAGAACGCTTGGCAAAAGCTCAGCAACTAGCGCAGCAGTACGAGCAAAAACTGGGAGAAAGTCGCAAACAGTCTCAATCAGTAATTGCTGCTGCTCAAGCTGATGCCCAAAAAATTGGGGCAGCAAAAGTAGCTGAGGCTCAACAAGAAGCTCAAGTCGCGCGGGAAAAGGCTGGGCAAGAAATAGAGCAGCAAAAGCAAGAAGCAATGCGCTCACTAGAACAACAAGTAGACGCGCTCAGCGGCCAAATTCTCGAAAAGCTATTAGGGCAGTCGCTGGCCAAATAGCGAGACAGAAGAGTTTTAGATTTTTGAGGGAATCTCAAATCTAAAATCGCTTCACCCAATCTGCACGCGCAATTATGGAAGAGTATCATGGGGACTGTTTTATTGCTAGCCACAGAAGCTAGCGGCGAAGGTGGTTTCGGTTTAAATTTCGATATTTTAGAAACCAACCTGATTAACCTGGTCATTATTATTGCAGTGCTGTTTTATTTCGGGCGCGGATTTGTAGGTAAAATCCTGACAGAGAGGCGTTCGGCCATCCAAGAGGCGATTCAAGAAGCAGAAAAACGCCAAAAAGATGCAGCAGCAGCTCTAGCAGAGCAACAGCAAAAATTGACTCAAGCGCAAGCAGAAGCGGAACGAATTCGTGCCGCGGCTGAAGAAACTGCCCAGAAAGCAAAAGAAGCAATTCTAGCTCAGGCAGCGCAAGACGTTGAACGCATGAGAGCAACAGCAGGTCAAGAGTTGGAAGCGGAGCGGGAAAGAGCGATCGCCCAACTGCGATCGGCTGTTGTATCTCTGGCATTAGCAAAGGTGGAAAGCCAGCTAAAAACTAGCTTGGACGACGGCGCTCAACACCAATTAATCGATCGCAGCATTGCGTTACTGGGAGGCTAAAACGTGAGTACAGTCAGCACAGAAGTCTTACAGCCTTACGCATCTGCCTTGATGTCACTGGCTCAGTCCAACAATCTCTCAGAGAAGTTCGGCGAAGATATTCGTTCCTTGCTGAGCCTGCTAGAAGGTTCGGAAGATTTGCGTCAATTTTTAGCCAATCCGTTGATCAAACCGGATGCTAAAAAAGCCGTAATTGGGCAAATAGCGGGTGAAGAAATGAGCCCCTTGATGCACAGCTTTCTGAAGCTATTAGTAGACAAAGGAAGAATTCTTTTTTTAGAAGGGATTGGCAAACAATACTTGGCAAGGCTCCGAGAACTAAACCAAACAGTATTGGCTGAAGTTACATCGGCAGTCCCGCTTTCAGACGCTCAACAGCAGACTGTTCGCGAGAAAGTGCAGGCGATGACCAGCGCTAGAAGCGTAGAAATTGAAACCAAAATAGACGCAGATTTAATCGGCGGTGTGGTAATCAAAGTAGGCTCTCAAGTAATTGATGCCAGCCTGCGGGGACAATTGCGCCGTCTAGGAATTCGCTTGAATTCCTGAGAGTTAATAGCTGATGACTATTAGCTAATTTAATTAGCAGTTAACGGTTGGTAGTTTTGAACAACTGATAACTGACAACTGACAACAAACAACTGACAAAAAACAACTGACATGGCAGCAATCAGACCTGACGAAATTAGCAGCATTATTCGCCAGCAAATTGAGCAGTACGACCAAGACGTAAAAGTCTCTAACGTCGGTACGGTTCTGCAAGTAGGCGACGGCATTGCCCGGATTTATGGCTTGGATAAAGCCATGTCTGGGGAATTGCTAGAATTTGCCGACGGCACCGTGGGCATTGCACTGAACCTGGAACAAGATAACGTCGGTGCAGTGTTGATGGGCCAAGGCCTCGGCATTCAAGAAGGTTCGGCAGTTACTGCTACTGGCAGAATTGCTGAAGTCCCCGTGGGTGAAGCAATGTTGGGACGGGTAGTTGATGCTTTGGCCCGTCCGATTGACGGCAAAGGAGAAATTAAAACTACTGAATCTCGCTTGATTGAATCTCCGGCACCGGGGATTGTTTCTCGCCGTTCTGTTTACGAACCGATGCAAACAGGAATTACCGCTATTGATGCGATGATTCCGGTGGGAAGAGGACAGCGGGAACTGATTATCGGTGACAGACAAACCGGTAAAACTGCGATCGCGATCGACACAATCATCAACCAAAAATCGGAAAACGTGATCTGCGTTTACGTGGCGATCGGTCAAAAAGCTTCTACAGTAGCTAACATCGTCAACGTCCTGCAAGAAAAGGGCGCGATGGACTACACGATCGTAGTAGCAGCCAACGCTAGTGACCCCGCAACCCTGCAATACTTGGCTCCCTACACAGGTGCTAGCTTAGCCGAGTATTTCATGTACAAAGGCAAGCACACTTTGGTCATTTACGATGACCTTTCCAAACAAGCACAAGCTTACCGCCAAATGTCCTTGTTGCTGCGCCGTCCTCCCGGTCGCGAAGCTTATCCCGGAGACGTGTTTTACCTGCACTCTCGCTTGCTAGAACGCGCTGCTAAATTGAGCGACGATTTGGGCGAAGGCAGCATGACTGCTTTGCCAATTATCGAAACCCAAGCTGGTGACGTTTCTGCTTACATTCCGACGAACGTAATTTCGATTACCGACGGTCAAATCTTCCTTTCTTCTGACTTGTTTAACGCTGGTTTGCGTCCCGCAGTAAACCCCGGTATTTCGGTATCGCGGGTAGGTTCGGCGGCTCAAACTAAGGCGATGAAAAAAGTAGCCGGTAAGGTGAAACTGGAATTGGCGCAGTTTGAAGAACTGGCAGCATTTTCTCAGTTTGCTTCTGACTTGGATAAAGCTACTCAAAATCAATTGTCGCGCGGCCAGCGCTTGCGGGAACTGTTGAAACAGCCCCAAAGTTCGCCTCTGCCGATGAACGAACAAGTGGCTGTAATCTATGCCGGTATTAACGGCTATATGGATGACATCCCAGTGGAAAAAGTCAGCAAGTTTACTGTTGGTTTGCGCGACTATTTGCGGACTAGCAAGCCGAAGTACGGCGAAATTGTTCAAGGCGGAAAAGCCTTGACTGATGAAGCTGAGAAGCTGCTGAAAGAAGGCATCACTGAATACAAGCAAAGTTTCTTAGTTTCTGCGTAATTAGTCATTAGTCATCAGTCATTAGTCATTAGTTAAGTCACAGATCCCCCCTAGCCCCCCTTAATAAGGGGGGGACAAGAGCGTTCAAAGTCCCCAGTTAAGTCACAGATCCCCCCTAGCCCCCCTTAATAAGGGGGGGACAAGAGCGTTCAAAATTCCCCTTCTTAAGGGGGGAGATTAGAAGCACTCAAAGTCCCCCTTCTTAAGGGGGATTTAGGGGGATCGAGACTTTGAAAAAAACGAGAGAGACAGGTGGTTTCGGTCTTAAGTTGACACGAAGAAGGACACGGTGCCGTATCCCTACCGTAGCTAAGCTTAAAAATTGATGACTGGGAACTAAAAACTCAGAATAAAAGCTAAGAAAAAAGGAGAAAGTTATGGCAAATCTGAAAACTATTCGCGATCGCATTAAGTCGGTCAAGAACACTAAAAAGATTACAGAAGCAATGCGCTTGGTGGCTGCTGCAAAGGTGCGCCGCGCTCAAGAACAGGTGACTGCAACTCGACCTTTTGCCGATCGACTGGCAGAGGTATTATACGGTTTGGCGGAACGCTTGCAGTTTGAAAACCTGGATTTGCCGCTGCTGAAAAAACGCGAAGTGCGATCTGTGGGACTGTTGGTAGTTTCGGGCGATCGGGGTTTGTGCGGCGGCTACAACAGCAACATCATCAGATACGCCGAAAATCGCGCTAAGGAAATCAAAGCTGAAGGCTTAGACTACAAATACGTGTTGGTAGGACGCAAAGCTACCCAGTATTTCCAGCGCCGCGAACAGCCGATTGATGCTACTTACGCTAACTTAGAACAAATTCCGACAGCACCGGAAGCGGCACAAATTGCTGACGAATTGCTTTCCTTGTTCCTGTCGGGAACTGTGGACAGAGTTGAGCTAATTTACACCAAGTTTGTGTCGCTAATTAGTTCGCGCCCGGTAATTCAAACCTTGCTGCCCCTCGACCCGCAAGGTTTGGAAACTCCCGATGATGAAATCTTCCGCTTGACATCGCAAGGCGGACAGTTTCAAGTATCGCGCGAGAAGGTTGCTTCACCTACGAAGAGCTTGCCCAGGGACATGATTTTCGAGCAAGATCCGGCGCAAATTCTGGAGGCTCTTTTGCCCTTGTATTTGAACAACCAATTGCTGCGGGCTTTGCAAGAGTCTGCTGCTAGCGAGTTGGCTGCGCGGATGACGGCGATGAACAATGCTAGTGAGAATGCTAGCGATTTGATCGGTAGTTTGACGCTGACTTATAACAAGGCGCGGCAAGCAGCAATTACTCAGGAAATCCTGGAAGTTTGCGGCGGTGCTGAGGCTTTGAATGGTTAGGTTAGGGTTGACAATTGGTTGATTTTATGGTATGCGTCTGGGGGAACTCAGGCGCTTTTTTTTAACAGTTAGATCCTTGATAATATCAGGTTCGGTTAAATAGATATAATTCCTGTAGGGGCGGGTTCACCAATAATAATTGGCTAAAACCGACAATCTCATAAACCCGCCCGGCCGGTTCTTATCAGCAATTAACCAAACTTGATATAATTCGGCGGTTGAAACCGCTTCTTGTCAAACGAAGTCCGCCTGCGCGGACTAAGAAATAAGAAGGGTATTTAAGCCAGATTTGTTATTAGACTATCTTCCCGCGTTCTTCTAACCACCGCTGAAATGACTTCTGACTTTCTCCAGATGGTTTACCGAGAATAATATTTTTGATGCTAATGTCTTCGTCAATATCAGGCCAGTGGATTCCATCATTTCCACCAATAAATCGCCAATTATTGCGTTCGTTTGGTGTGCTATGCAATAGCCGAGGATACCAAGCTAAAGGAACAGAAATAGTACGACCATCGGATAGATCGACTGTTAGAGCGTCGTCTGTAACAACTACGTTTTGTGCTTGGGGGATTTCTAGCAACTCAACCATTAAAGAAGTCATTCCAACCTGCTAATAATTGCTGTTGATGTTCTTCAACAAGTTTCTGAATGTCATTGATTTCTGTACGATTGAAGCCTTTATTATTTTGAAGGCGAACTGGACTAAGCCAAAACTTAGCTTCTTCTCGATCGCGCTCAACGTGAACGTGGGGTGGTTCATCCCGATCGCCCGCCTAGCAGAAGAAACGGTAGGGGCCGACTCGGAGTAACGTAGGCATTCAGACTTATTAATCACAAACTGACTTCTATATTTTAACCGATGCACGAGCTTTCATCTCTGATATAGTCGAAGTATTGAACGCGATTGTGCGATCGTCTTTAAAAAAATGACTAAAAAAATCTGGATTGTCTACAAAACCGAAAGCATGAGTGCTCCGGGCTGGGAAGAACGTCAGCTTATGCCGAGGGGCGGTCTAACTAATATACTTTGGGAAAATTGGACTTGGGAAGAAAACCCAGAAATTCCTCAAGTAGGGGACAAAACCCGCGATTATGAAAATCTATCTGACCCCGGTAATGGAGTCACCCACGGGAAAGATGGAGATTGGGTAGTTACTCGCGTTCAGCAGTTTTCTGCTTCTGATACTGACGAGCGAATTGTGGTGTGTTACTGTTCTTACCAACCTGTTACATCTGATTGGGAAGCACTACAACGGGGTGAGTCTGTCAATCAGATGCTAGCAACTGTCGAGCAATATTGAGTGGATAATTAGTTCGTAAAAAGCGATCGACTATTCCTGCACAATTTCCACCAAGTCTTCAATCATCACATCAAAGGTTCGGGCCAATTTGTGTATGGAAATGAAGTCAATGGTGGACACTCCCGGACAGCGGGCGTAGTGTCTGACGGTGCTGTAAATTACTCCCGATCGCTCTGAAACTTCTTTCAGCGTCCAACCTTTCTCAGCAGCGAATTCTCTGACTTTTAGCCTGACTAAACCCATACTTGACAAATGATGGTGTACCATCATAGGATAGTTTTATCCCAAAAAGCTATCGCCCCAAGGTCTGCACAACTGACGGTCGATCGCCGATTCAAATCCCTTGAAAAAGGATTTATCTATGATATTAGCCTGGTTTCAGCCAAAAGCTACTCTTTGACGACCTCAACCAAATCTTCCACCATCACGTCAAAAGTACGTGCCAACTTCAGCAGACAAGTAAAATCAACCATTGCCATTCCCGGAGAACGTGAATAGGTGCTGAGTGTGCTGTAAATGACTCCCGATCGCTCAGAAACCTCTTTGATCGTCGGGCCTTTCTCAGCAGCCAACTCTCGAACCCTCAATCTAATTAAACCCATTGACAAAAAACTAGATTTACTCTGGGATAAAATTTTATCGTAAAAAGCGATCGCTCACTCCTGCACAATTTCCACCAAGTCTTCAATCATTACATCAAAGGTGCGAGCCAATTTGTGTATAGAAATAAAGTCAATGGTTGACACTCCCGGACAGCGGGCGTAGTGTCTGACGGTGCTGTAAATTACTCCCGATCGTTCTGAAACTTCTTTCAGCGTCCAGCCTTTCTCGCTAGCTAGTTCTCTGACTTTTAACCTGACTAAACCCATACTTGACAAATGATGGTGTACTACCATCGGATAGTTTTATCCCAAAAAGCGATCGACTACTCTTTGACGACCTCAACCAAATCTTCCACCATCACGTCAAAAGTACGTGCCAACTTCAGCAGACAAGTAAAATCAACCATTGCCATTCCCGGAGAACGTGAATAGGTGGTGAGTGTGCTGTAAATGACTCCCGATCGCTCAGAAACCTCTTTGATCGTCCAGCCTTTCTCAGCAGCAAATTCTTTAACCCGCAATCTAATTAAACCCATTGACAAAAAACTAGATTTAGTTTAGGATAATTTTATCGTAAAAAGCGATCGCCCCCAGGTCTGGAAAACTAAAAGACGATCGCCTATCCAAATTCAATCCCTTTACAAAAGTTTGTACTCTTTACAAAGGATTTGCTTAAAATCATGTTAACAAAATTTTCGCGAAAATCAACCCCCAGACACAGATTGAGCCGGTTTGTGACAAAAGAGGCGATCGCGCGGCTGCTGAAAATCAAGGTAGAACAAATATATCGCTTCGAGTGCTGGGCGCATATCCTGTACGTGCACGCCAAAGGCATGAGTCGGTTTGTCAGTTATGCGGACTTTCCGCCAGTTTTGGGAGTGGAATCGCCCTCTGGTTTAGATTTTGGTTATTGGAAGCGCCGGATGGCGAGTCAGAAAGAGAGACACGCGCCGGATTTTTGGGTGGATTTTTATGCGGATAGATTTCACAAAGCTGTTTCTGTTTCTGAATTGTTCGAGTGGGGAAATTTGGTGGGGGTGATTAAATTGATGTTAAGTGCGATCGGGCTGGAGTCGCTGCGAAAGGTTTACGCCCAAGAAAAATCTCTGCTGCAACATTTTTAAATTATGACTAAAACACGGGTGATTAGAAACCGGGTTTTTTTGCGAAAATACGGCATCCCAGCCTTTAACTAAGTGAAAAACCCGGTTTCTTTGCTGTGCGTAACTCTCATAAATCCGATCTCTGCCACAAATATTCAAAAATTGGTTCAAGCTCGACTGCAACAGTTATAATTTCTCCATGCGTTTCCCTCTCTATCCCTTGTTAACCCCATGAGTAACCTTTCAAACATCCTAGGCGATCGCGGGAATTACAGGCTAAGTCCGCTCAGTCTGCGGTTATGCGTTTGGCGGGGTTCTCGCCGTCGGAGTCGAAGCAGGCTTTGATTGAGTTGGCTGATTATGTTTTTAGTCAACTTTATTAGGTGCGATCGCGCAGTTTTAGGGAAGATAATCAAATTGTGGTTTACATCTTGCCTGAAAGTTTTATGTCAATTAGTTGGAGTAATTTACAATGAGTGTTATTAGAAAATTTGTAATTTTGGAAGACCGTCAAAAAAGCTTGGAAACGACAATAGATTTTTTATTAAATTGTAAAGAATACTCTTGGGATAAAATTTATCTGTTTTCTGCTTTTGTTAGTGATGATGGGGTGAAAAAAGTAAAAAAGATTCTTGAACACCCTTATTTAAATGAAAATACGGAAGTTGTGATTGCGATCGGAACAAAAAATTATTTTAATAAACCTAGTGAGATCGAAAATTTATTAAATTTTATCGATAAAAAATCAATGAATGTTAAAGCTAAGTCTGTTCGTTTTATCTGTCCCACAAATAACTTTCATGTCAAAGCCTATTGTTTTTTAGGCCGTCATGTTAGAGACAATAGAGAAATAGGGTTTTCTATCATAGGGTCATCTAATCTAACCAAGGTAGGTCTTGAATGTGAGGGAGAATTATGTATTAGTATCCATAACTTAAATTTAACAAAAGGATTGATTGATCGTTGGTCAAATAAATATAATAGTGAATCGCATCTGTGGAATCAACTAAGAATTAAGGAGTATGAAAGACAATATAATAAAGAACACTCTCGTAAAGATCAAGATGAAGATCCCGAAATTCTCGTTAAAGAAAACTCTACGCTTGTAAATCAAGATCAACCGATACCAAAATGTAAATTCCTTAAACTAGGTGTCACTGATGATATTGCTCTTATTGACAAGGGAACTAATCTCGTTAATGGTAGGGAGAAGATAGATTGGTTCCACTGGTCACACACAACTATAGAGCAAGCGAAAGTGGATTTGCCCGAACGTTCTTTATGCCTCTTATCCACAGAAAACAAGATATTCCAAATTGGTGAAATCATGTCTCACAGGGCCGCCAAAGAAAATACAGAAGGATGTTTTGTAACATATAGAGTAAATGTAACTTATAAGCTTAGTGAAGATATTGGTGAAATTCTTGCGAATGAAAAGTATAAAATAATATCTAATCCAGAGCATATGGAGGAATTACCGTATGACACTCTAAAGGATTTTGAAGAAGAAGTTAATAAATATCAGAAAATGCTCAACGATCCGAATTATCAAACAGGGCTAAAAAAAGGTGAGAAGAAGATGCAGAAGATGCAATCAGAAATTGACAGAATATTAGAATTAGAAATTGATCCCAGTTTAATGAAGGAACAGATAAAAAAAATTCTTCACTCCATTTAATGCGCGATCATTGTGTTCTCAATGCTAACTTAATTTGACAATAGTTATGGGATAAAATCATCGTCTTTACCAGCCATAATATTAATAGCAGGCTTCTTGCAAAAGTGCCATTAATAGTCAGAAAATCAAATATAATTTCTTGTTTCAGAGTTTATACTTATCTTAAGTCTTTGCTAAAAGTTTAAGTAACTTCTTTGCTGGTAAGCCTGTAAGATGGCATATAGAAGGAACTAGAGATAGTGTTAGTATTAGGGTAATAGTAGAACCTGATGGGAGAGGAATCATTGTATTGACTAAGTGAGAAACCCGGTTCTTTTTCTCAAGTGACTTGGCTCATAATGTGCGATAATTCACCAAAATTTTAAATAACAAAAAATGGTGAATAACGGGACTAACCAAACCCCTAAGCAAAATTCGGCTAATTGTGGCAGTATTGATGAATCAGAAAGAGCTTTTGGTGCAACCGAAAGAGCGATTGCTGAATTTCTGGAAAGAGAGGGAAAGAATGTTAAAGCCTTGGTGGAAAAAACCGATGGAGGTAGAAATCCCGATGCTGAGGTAGATGGAAAATTCACTGAATTCAAAAGTCTGGATGCCGGTGCTACAAGCGCTACAGTAAAAAATCAGATCAACAACTCGATTAGACGAGGGGGACAAGCTAGGGATATAATTATAGATGCTAGGGTGTCTGGGTTGATAGAGGCTGAGGCTGAACGAGGTTTGCAGAGGGCGAAAAATATTACACGCGGAAAAATTGATAGCGTCCGAATTATTGGCGATATCTATGACATCACTTTTACTGAGTTTCAATAAAGGAGGTTTTTATGTCTCGCACACTAGATATTTTTGTAGACTTTCCACAGGACATCGAACATTTAATCAAAGAATTAGAGTTTATATTGGCTCTTAAATTAGAGCTGGTTTCTGATGGCATTGACAACTGGTATGAGTTTCGGAACTCAACAATCACTCTTACAGTAGGAAAGCATGATTTTGAAAATGATAAAGAGCTCAACTTTGAAGAATACCCTTACAACCTATCAATCAGAGCGCTGAACATCTCGAATGAACTTGATAGAAAAAAGTGGCGCGATGAGTTTGCTAGTTATGTTCTCCACAAGTTGAAAACTACCGAAAGGTATCGTTTAATGCTGGTGGATGACTTACAAGTGAAGTTAGAGGAGTTTGCGCCATTGGTGAAGGTTTGATCGAACATCATACAGGCAAGTTCTGAAACCGATTTGTAAAAACGAGGAAATGACTATGGTCACTGCTACTGCTGTACAGGATAATTTTACTTTAGAAGAGTTCGTCACCGAGCCGCCGGACAACATGGAATTGGTAGACGGCAAACTTGTGGAGAAAAATGGCATGACACTAAAAACGGGTAAAATTCAGTTAAGCCTGGGGGAAGCTTGGAAAAATTACAAAAATTCTAGCGGACAAGGTGGAGAGGCTTATGTCGAGGTTCCTTGTCGCACCAACCAACAAATTCGCCGCCCCGATGTCGCTTATCTCACACCCGAATTAGTTGCACAATTTGGCAACCTTGCCACTTTACCCCAAAGTTTCCCCTTAATTGCCGAAATAGTTTCACCCACCGATATCGCTGAAGATGTTTTTCTCAAAGCACAGGAATATTTAGAATCTAGCTGTCAGGAAGTTTGGCTAGTTTTTCCCGAAAGTCATTTAGTATTTGTGATGACTCAAAATCAAATATTGACATTTAGATCCGGCGATACCGCCACCACCCAACAAATCCTGATCGGTTTTAGCATTGAGGTCGATCTATTGCTAGCTTAAACTAAAATTATGAAATCAGAAACTCAGTAGGTTGGGTTGAGTTTACGAAACCCAACACTTTCTGGGATTTGTTGGGTTTCGTGAACTCAACCCAACCTACTACTGAAATCAAATTGTTACAATATATTTAATACTCCCCTGTCCCCCTCAGCTCGGACTTGGTTTATAGAGCCTCCGAATTCTATTCGGTGGTATTTAATCCAGATTCGATATCCCACCATTATCGGAGCAAACCGCCATGTCAGACGACTTTTCCTTAGACGAGCTTTTAAATAGAAGTTACTACGCCTTCAAAGACGCAGAAAACCAAGTGGGACAGTGCAATGTTTTAGTCATCGGCAAAACCGGCGTCGGCAAAAGTACCCTAATAAATTCCGTTTTTCGCCAACGCTTAGCAGAAACCGGAGTCGGCCGCCCCATAACTCAAGGCATTCGCCAATATACCAAACCGAATTGCCCAATTACAGTCTACGATACTCCCGGACTCGAACTCAACGCCGAACAAATTAAAGTTATTCAATTAAACGTTGCTAAACTAATTGAAGACCAAAGACTCCTGCACCCAAAAGAACACATTCACGTCATCTGGTACTGCATCAATCACAGCGCCAATAGAATAGAATCTGTCGAGGAAAACTGGCTAAAAGAAATGGAAGTCAAAGATGTACCAGTTCTTTTAGTGCTGACTCAGACGACATCTAAAAAGCCGGGCGAGTTTTTCAAGCAACTGGAACACATGAATTTGCCAGTCAGTCAAATCATCCCTGTGATGGCTGAACCGGAAGAAATCGATGAGGATTATACAGTAAAATCTCACGGTTTAGACAAGTTGGTAGATGCAACTGTTCAACTGCTGCCGGAAGTAGCTAAAAAAGCTTTTATTAAAGAACAAATTGCCAATATTGCGCTCAAATCCGATATGGCATTTAAGTATCTAAGTGCTTATGTTGCAGGTTCTGCAATTGTCGGCGCGACTCCTGTACCGTTTGCTGATGCGCCGATTTTGATGACGATGCAAACGGCAATGATTGCTAATATTACTGTAATTTTTGGAATGCCCTTTGATAAGGGCTTTATTTCGGCGATGCTGTCTGCTATTAGCGGCGCTGGCGGGGTTACTGCTATCGGCAGAAGTATTGTTACTAATTTGATTAAAATGATTCCTGGTGCGGGTACTGTTGTCGGCGGTGCTATCTCCGGTGCAACCGCAGCAACTCTCACGCTGGCCCTCGGTTTGGCTTACATTGAAGTGCTTAAAGCTTATATGAAAGCTCAAATTAATGGCGAACAACTTTCTTTGCAGCAGTTGACAAAGATGTTTGTGGATTTTTATAAGGATTATGCTAGTTCGGGGCGTAAAACTTTGAAGGATGACAAACCGAATCAACCTAAGCCTCCCAATCAAATTAATATTGAGTAAATTGGGCATGGGGCATGGGGCATAGGGCATAGGGCATGGGTTATTTTTTTACTCCAACTGAGATATTGCACCATTCTCAATAAGCCTTTTATGAACAGGCAAGATGCCTGTTCCACAAAGATATTGATTTTCTTGTGGAACAGGCATCTTGCCTGTTGCTGAAAAGGGCGCCTGTTCCACAAAGATATTGATTTTCTTGTGGAACAGGCATCTTGCCTGTTGCTGAAAATGGTGCAATATCTCAGTTCCAATTCCCAATTCCCAATTCCCAATTCCCAATTCCCAATTACCCATTACCAATTGATTGCTACAATATGAGTGAATTCTGCAAAAGAGAGTAAATGGCTATGGTAATGGCTGCCGTTTTATCAGAAAATGTTTCTCTAGAAGACTTTATGGCTAATCCCCCCGACGATATGGAATGGGTGGACGGGCAAATCGCGGAGAAAAATGGCATGACAGTAAAACACAGTCTCATCCAATCTAGACTAGATCGTTATTGGGGAAATTACAAAGATTCTAGCGGACAAGGAGGCGAAGTTTATGTCGAAGTTCCTTGTCGTACTGACAGGCGTGTGCGCCGTGCTGATGTAGCTTATCTGACTCCTGAACTTGTGGCTCAATTTGGCGATGTTCCTGCTTTGCCTCAAAGTCCGCCGTTAATTGCTGAAATAGTTTCTCCTACTGATAGTGCGGAAGAGATTTTTCTGAAAGCACAAGAGTATTTAGATTCGGGTTGTCTGGAAGTTTGGATAGTTTTTCCAGAAAGTCGCTGGATATTGATCGTGACTAAAACTCAAAAGTTAACCTTTAACCAGGGTTCTACCATCAGCACTCAGTTAGTGCTGGCGGGTTTTAGTGTTGCTGTTGAGGAGTTGTTGGCTTGAAGGCAAAAATTAGTTAGGTATAAGTGCTTTCTGGCAGAGTTCGCCCGTGACGATCGTTATAATTTGTGAAAAAGTCATTGACAAAATGCCACTCGCTCGCCCAGCCAATTAATAAAAAAAATTATCAATAAAAAATGCAGTTGTAAAATTGCACAAAAGCACAAACAGCGGTAAAATACTGATTGCTTTGTTTCCAAATCTAGCGTAAATTCCAATTGGGGAATTAAAACCAATAATTGAAATATGTCTAAGACTTACACTGTTGAATTGATCCACCAAGGCACTACCTATACCGTAGAAGTACCCGAAGATAAACAAATTCTCCGCGCCGCCAACGCCGCCGGCATTGAGTTGCCGAGTTCTTGCAATGCGGGGGTTTGTACTACTTGCGCTGCTAAAATTATTGAGGGTGAAGTTGATCAAGTTGATGGCATGGGCGTTAGTCCCGAACTTCAGGCAGAAGGTTATGTGTTGCTGTGTGTTGCTTATCCCCGATCGAACTTGAAGATAGAAACAGAAAAAGAAGACATTGTGTACGATCGCCAATTCGGTAAATCCTAGGGCTAAGCTAAAATTGAGCTAAGTACCGATCACAGTAAAATCACTATGGATCGCCCGATGACTACCCATTTCATTTCCGCAGAAGTTGACCTCCACGATACCGCCGAAGAATTGCACTCGGCGATAGAAATTGAACTGCAAAAGCACGGCGAACCCCTGCGGTGGGCAGTCACAGACGTGGATGTCGATCGGCAAAAGGCTGTGGTAGAAGGCTACGTGCTCGTGGAAGCATCCCCCGCAACACCGTGAACCCCCGCCCTTTGACAGTGGTTTTGATAGTCCCCACAGGCGTTGGAGCCTCGATTGGTGGGTTTGCAGGAGATGCGCTGCCCGTGGCTAGGGCGATCGCCCAAATTTCAGACACCCTAATCACTCACCCCAACGTCCTCAACGGCGCTCAACTTTATTGGCCGATACCTAACGCTCTCTACGTTGAAGGTTACGCCCTTGACAAATTTGCTGCCGGATGCTGGGGCCTGCAACCGGTACATCAAAATCGCATCGGCTTAATCCTCGATGCCGGCATTGAACCAGACTTGCAACTGCGCCAACTGCAAGCGGCTGATGCAGCGAGAGCTACATTGGGTTTGAATATAACCGATTGTGTTTTAACCGATCGCCCCCTGCAAGTAGAATTGCGTATTTCTGAATCAGGGGCATCCTGGGGGACGATCGGCAATCCCGACAGTTTATTGCGCGCGGCAGAAAAATTAATCAAACAAGCAAGAGTAGAGGCGATCGCAGTTGTAGCCAGATTTCCCGACGATGAAGGCAGCCTCGCCCTCGAAAACTACCGCCGCGGCAAAGGAGTTGACCCCCTCGCCGGCGCGGAAGCTGTAATCAGCCACCTCGTCGTCAGGACGTTTAAAATCCCCTGCGCCCACGCCCCCGCGCTGTCTGCGCTTCCCCTCGATCCGCACCTGTCCCCGCGATCGGCTGCTGAGGAAATCGGCTATACTTTCCTACCTTGCGTCCTTGCCGGCCTCAGCAAAGCTCCCCAATTTGTCACTCCTACTGTGGGACAGGCATCTGGCCTGTCACAGGTATTGGGCGGGCAAGATGCCCAACCCCTACTCCCCACAAGAGAGAAATTCTATGCAAACAGGAGAGATTTCGAGTCTCAGGGTTTGTGGGCAGATCGAGTCGATGCGGTGGTGATACCCGCCACAGCCTGCGGCGGCAGTGCTATTCTGAGTTTGAGTGGGCGATCGTCCGTACAAATCATCGCTGTCGGGGACAACAAAACCCAGATGCAGGCGACTCCAGAAAAACTCGGAATCAAAGCTTTGCAGGTAAACTCATATTTAGAGGCGATCGGAGTTTTGGTCGCTTTGCGAGCCGGCATCAGTCCAGCTTCCTTGGGTGCAGACATCTCCTCCCTGCGTTGTTTATCTAACTAATACCAATTTAATGTGAAGTTGCACATATCTCGATCCCCCTAAATCCCCCTGATTGTTGGGGAGTAGGGGTTGACTTTGATCCGGCTCTTGTCCCCCCCTTATTAAGGGGGGCTAGGGGGGATCGGATTCTACGGGGCCTCATAAAAAATTGGTATAAACCCAACAAATCTCAAATCTCAAACCTCAAATCTAAAAGTGATTAAGTGGCAGAAAAACTTCCCGGAAATCCTGAAATTGAACCCTTGACGCGCACCCAAGTTTTAGTAGCAATGGGCGTGACAGCAATTATGTTGCTGGCGGTAGCTAAATTGTGGTTGCTATTTGCATCGGTATCGCTTTTGCCAGTCAAATTGATAGGAATGGACTTGCTCAAAGGATGTACGCTCGGACTGGCAATTACAGGCGGTAGTGCGATCGTTTATCACCTCTGGCCTGGTTATCGCCGGAGTGCGGATGTTTACTTGGAAGTAGTGCTCAAACCTTTGTTTTGGCCGGATTTAATTTGGCTGGGACTGCTGCCGGGACTTAGCGAAGAATTGTTATTTCGAGGCGTGATGCTGTCTGCTTTGGGATTGAATGTTACCAGTTTAGTTTTATCGAGTTTTTGTTTCGGCATTCTGCACTTGGGAGCCCTGGATCAGTGGCCTTATGCTGTTTGGGCAACGGCTGTCGGATTGCTGTTGGGTTACAGCGTTTTAGTTACTGGGAATTTGTTAGTGCCAATTACGGCTCATATCTGCACTAATTTGATTTCTAGCTGTGTTTGGAAGTGGGAACACAATCTGGTGAAGCGTTAGCTCGATCGCGCTACAATATCGAGGTTGGGGCGGGTTTAATGAATCTCTCACTGGATTGGAGAGATTCATTAAACCCGCCCCTACGGGAATTATGTCTATTTAACATGATACCGAGTCAATAAACGTAAATTTTGTAGGGGCGGGTTCACCCGTATCTCTGCTTAGGAATGAGAATTAAATAACTTCCACAAGTTTGTGGGATGGGCGTCCCGCCCGTCCTTTTTGGACGGGCGGGA
>NZ_JAUBTI010000051.1:0-27980 GCF_036702415.1 Microcoleus sp. D3_18a_C4
GCGTATTGTACAATACGCGAGCGGGGACGCTCGCACTACAATAAAAAAATGCTTTTTACAAAACTGAGATGCTCCCTTAATCGCGGTCACTCGATCGAACATGATATGAAAGAAAAATCGTGCTGAAAAATGCGATTTCAACTTAACGTAAAAATACCCCTCTCTGATGTAGAGAGGGGCTCAAAATCCCCAAAAACTTCGCTAATCTCGCGTTGAAAACTGTGCAACCTCTCAACAACAGTTCAAGACGCAGCAACCGGGTTTTTTTATCAAGACACTTTCCTGCATTCCGGTACCCGGCTAAAAATCACCGAAACGCTTTAGTTTGTGTGCGTCAAAGACTGAAAAATACTTGCGATAGCCCTTAGCGGCCGTCTTTGTCAATGTCACCAGGAACAGCCCGTTCCACCCGATCCCAAGCGTCGCGCGTGGCGTGCTTAGCTTTTTCCCAACTCACTTTAGACTTACCGCGATTTGTTTCGTAGTCGCGCTGCAAATCCGGTTCGATCTCGTGGTATTTCTTACCAGTAGCGCCATAGCGACTGTATCCCTCATAACCAGTGCGGTATGCAGGCTGATAGTCTTCGTAAGTCGCGCTAGTGTCGGCGTAAGGACGGGAACTGTAGTTGCTTTGCCAGTAAGCATCTTCTACCGTGGGGTCGATCGCCTCGCCCACACCTTTGCCCACCAAACCGCCGCTAAACGAACCTATCACAGCCCCCACAACTGCTCCTACAGGCCCGCCGATGGCACCGCCGATCGCAGCACCTGCAGCACCCGCACCCGCCGCACCAATACCCGTTGCGACTGGATGAGCCCCTTTTTCCCCGGAAATCGGGTCTAGGTTAGCATCAGGTTCATGTACCGTTTTTTTGTCATCGCTCATGATATTTTTTTCCTTTTATCTAAATGTAACTATTATTAAATTTACCTTTTAAATTCATATCTATTCATCTGCCTTAAGGATGAAGCTGCTAGCTTAAAAATGAGGGAAAGCTGCTAGCTTAAAAATGAGGGAAATGATAACATACTTCTCGACTCAAAAACGAGTTTTACACGCTGCTCTCAAGCGATAAGGTGCGCCGAGGCGCACCCTAGATAATTATTTTCAAGTGAGTTCTGAACTCGGCTCAAGTGTCTACTCACTGAAGCTGTGTATTTACCAGCAACTTGAGTTAGATATAAATCTCTTGATTTATTAGTTGCCCGTGACCTTTTCGATCAACTCTTCAGCTTGTTGAACTATGCCTTCTTGCGGGTGTTCTCCCTTGTACTCCTTTAAGCTTTCGTCGTAAGCTTTCTCGACGTTTGCAGGATTTTGAGAGGTTTTGACTATTTCTTCGTAAGCTGCTTGGGGATTGAGATCCTCGAAACTTTCTGCGGGGTCAGTAATTTTAGCTTCTGGCGGCGCCTGAGTTCTGTCTTGACCTGCGTAAGCAGCCTGACTGGGTACTACCGCTAGACTTAACAGACCAATGAAAGCCAGCGTACATACCAGCAAAATGCTTTGGCTCAATCTTTGTCCGAGAGCTTTTAAAACCCGCTTCATATCAACTTCTCCTCGTATTTTTCCGCAAAAATTATGGTGTTTGTCGCCCCTTCACTGCGATCGCACATTTACAACCTTGGTTCAAGCGCAATCTTTGTCGCAGCTACCGCATCTAGAGCGAGCCAAAAGGGATGTTTCCCGTCATGTCCCATATCTTAAGCGCCTGCTTGTTACTATTCCTTCTACCAAAAGATAGATTAGTTAGACAAGCGGAACTCATCTCCTCTGAGGGGCGATCGCACTTCCTGCGAAGAACCCTATCTAGGGGTTTTCCCATCAATTACGAAGCCCCTGACTCTTCTTTTTCGGCGCGTCTTTCGCGTCTTCGCAGTTCGCGCACCAATCCCATTTCCCAACATTTTAAATTGCTATAAATAACCTAACTAACTACAAAACCACCTGCTCTATGTCTAGGTTTCTGTTCTGCATAGATCGTTCAAATAGCTCAGTAGAAAGAGCTTGTTCGACCGACCAAACTCCCGGTTTGTCCAGCTTTCCTTCTAACATTAATTGAGCTATGCTGCCAGTACCGATGCCCGTAGCGACGGCAGCACTGGGGTGTATCGCTGTCGAGCAAACTTTAGCGGGTTGACCGTTTTTGAGACCGGTCACTTGCGATCGCACTGCCACACCAACCCCACTAAAACTATTAGTAACACTGGTCATCCCATAACTGACGTAGGAGAGAAATTCAATCACGGAGTTATTTTTGAGCCAGCTAGCGGGCCAATACTTAGCAACAAACCAGGTAAGGTGATTGTAAAGGTCGGGAGACGTACCGAATTTAGTCACAACTGATTTGACGGGGAAAGTTTCGGGCAAAGTGATTGCTTCCGGCATATCGAACCAGTAAACGCCTGTGTTGCCATAGGGTGCCGGAAATTCAATTGTTTCGCGCTTGCTGTAGGGTTTTACTTGCTGCCACTTGCGATCGGCCCAAACCTCAAAAGGTGTTTGCAAACCTAAAAAAGTGGTTCTCATGACGGTAACGCCAGCACCGCCCGATCCTCCGACTACATAACTCAAATGGATGTGTTCTGCTTCATCTAATTGTTCCACATCTCGGCGCACCATGCTGTTAGACACACCGGGGAAAATGCCCGTATTAATAATAGCAGTAATCCCAGCATTTTTAGCGGCTTCGCGCAATTCTAAAGCTCTGCGAGTAAAACTGCGGCTGTCGCTGACATCAGTATAATTAACACCTGCTTCGATGCAAGTTTTCAGCACGCCAGCGTCTCGGTAGTGAAAAGGCCCCGCACAGTGAACGACAAGATTAGACTCTGAAACAGCTTTTTGCAGGGCTGCACTGTCCGCTAAATCAAAAGTTTGGTACTGCACCCGATCGGGGGGCAATCCTGGCCCAATAGAGGCTTCAGAGTTGCGTCCGGTAACAGTAATTTCCGCGTCGGTATGGGTAACAAGGTCTTGGGCAACACTGCTGCCAATTCGTCCCCGCCCGCCGACAATCAAAACTCGGTTTGCCATCGCTAAAAAAAGGGTAACGCCATTTCTCAGTTTCTCAACTTGGGGCCGACGTTTTCATCCGCATAAAGTATGAATTGAGGAGAATGCGAGAGGGTGGGGGATCGGCGGCGATCGCCCTGATATGCCGATGGGGAGCGACTTCTACCAGGGACTTGCCTGTTCTGCTTTCATTAGAGGTTTGGCTGCGACACTAAGTTTAAAAATGCCTTCAGCGTTAACTTGTTCTTGTAATATTGAGAATTTTATCGATGGAATATACTATCTGAGCCAAAAATATTTAAACAGATTTGATGAAACGCAAACCGTCGCCACCAAGCGCGAAAGATGCACAGGATTTAGAAAGGCTATTGAGGGCGATCGCAAATGGTTTTCCATTCATATCATTTCCGGTAACACCGGAATGATGTTGACGGTTGACGGTTGACGGTTGACAGTCAACGCCGTGAACAGTCAACGCCGTGAACAGTGAACTCGAATTTACTATTCCGATGCTAACGGATTGGATATCACAGGGAATCAACCGGAAAAATTTCTGGCACTTGCACACTGATAAATCAATACAAACAAACGCAGATGCGATTCATCTGCGTTTATCTGCGTTCATCTGCGGTTGCTAAAAATCTTACTTCTCATTACTCCGAAATACCGACTTACCCTTCGCTTTCAGAGTATTAGCCGCATCTGCCAAAGTCTGCGCGAAAGGCTGCTGCGAGTGCATGAAAACGCGAGCAGTATTGCGTCCCGGCATCCCCGAAATCGAGCCGCCCGGATGCGTTCCCGCCCCCGTCAGAAACAAACCGTCGATCGGCGTTTTGTAATTCGCCAACTCCGGCAAAGGACGGAAAAATATCATCTGATCTAGCGTCATGTCAACGTGATAATAATTTCCCTTCAAAGCGCCCAAACGCTCTCCCAATTCCGCCGGACTTTCCACGTGGCGGCCGATAATTGCATTTTTGATATTTGGCGCGTATTCGGCTAATTTATCGATGCAGCGATCGGCAACTTTGTTTTTCAGCTCATCCGTCCAACCCGTACCGTGCTGGCCGGTTCCTTCAGCATTTTCGATCATGTAAGGAGCAAAAAATTCAATCCAAGCTGTATGATGTCCGGGAGGAGCCATTGACGGGTCTAGTACCGTCGGAAACACCACATACATCGATGGGTCAGAGTCGGGAATTCGGCCGATCGAAGGGTCGCTGTGAGCGATTTCAACGTGTCTCACCGAGTCTGCAATTAAAACCGAACCGATTAAAAATTCGTCCCGATGATTCCAGCGCTCAAACTTGGGCATTTCATTTAGAGCTAAGTCTATTTTGAGAATAGTCTCGTTGTTGTTAACAATTTTGCGCTCCAATCTTTCCCGCAAATCCGGGTCGGCACTGTCAACATCGCTGGAGTCCATTAAGTGCAGAAACAAGCGCTTAGCATCAATATTAGAAATGACACCTTTTGTAGCGCGGTATTCCGTGCCGTTGGCAACTCGAACTCCCACAGCGCGACCGTCATCAATTAATATTTTCTCGACGTGCTGGTCGGTAAGTACCACACCAGAGTAACTTTTCACTACATTAAGCAGCGCTTGCACTAATGCACCCGTCCCTCCGCGCGGTCTTGCCATGCCGGGATTGTGTCTCATTGCCAGCATAATTGCGCCTACAGCCAGGGTTTTTTGCGAAGGAGGCGCGCCGAGTTCTGAGGCGAATCTGGCGAGGGGTGCTTTGATAAATTCCTCGTCAAACCACTCGTTTACAATGTCTTCAGCGCTGGTGAGCATCGTGCGAATAAAGTCCAGCGTTTTGTCGGGGGAACCGATGACTGACAATAAATCTTTGATCTTTGAAATATCGTAGTTGCCCAGAATATCTATGATGGATTTTGGTGGTGCATTGAACATCGGAACCATTGCACCTAAAGCCCGCTGCCAAAAGTCTGTATATTCGGCATATTTTTTAGCATCGCGCTCGTTGTAGCGGGCAATTTCAGCACAAGTTTTTTCTACAGATTTGTGCGCTAAGAAATATTTGCCGTCGGGATGCGGACAAAAGGCAACTGGATCGCAGAAAAGATATTCTAAACCGTGTTTTTCCAGTTCTAATTCTTCTACAACTGGCCCTAGATGGATAAATTCGTGGTCGATCGCGCACATATTGAATTTAAAGTCCGGCAATTCGGGAATCGCAGCTTCAGTAGTTGCCGCGCCGCCGGGAACCGAACGTTTTTCTAACAACAAGACCGTATAGCCCGCTTTGAGGAGATAAGACGCACAGACCAGCCCGTTGTGACCGGCTCCGATGATAATCACGTCATACGTTTGCATAGATGAAGCTCTAGGGATAGGATATTTTGCTTAATTTTACAAATGTTAACAACTTAGCCGTCTCTACCAATAGTAATAGATTCATTGTCAGTAAGCCTTTTTAGCATCTTACAAAAGATGGAGCTTTGACAAAATGCTGTTGTGCGATCACCTTATTTCTTCTTAAACTTAGAGAGCGAACGCCCTTCTCCAATCGCGCCAATATTGTACTCTATTTAGCCACATTTATCTGCATTTAAGTAAAAACTTAAGCAAACAAGTAACAAGGAAGAAGGAACAGGAAAGGGCATAGGAAATAGGGAATAGAAACAGTTTTGAGAGGGATTTTTTCCTTGCAACACGGCGATTGGAAGGAGTTAAGCCCTAGGAAAATTAGTTAGTCCACACTCAAAACTGCTAGGCAATTACCAATTAGTACATTGAGACATTTTACTTTAGTTGCTGAAGCGCCGCCTCAGCTTTTGTTGCACCATCATTGTTACCTTGCTGGCGGTAAGTGTCGAGGGCTTTTTGAAAAGCTTCAATTGCTTCGGATTTGCGATCGCGCGCTTTGAGTGCCGTACCCATATTGTAATAAGCTTCTGCCCGGTTTGGATCGAGTCCAATCACTCGCCTAAAAGTGGCAATCGCTCCTAAAAAATCTTGTTTTTTCAGTTGAATTTCCCCGATTCCTGCGTGTGCTTCCACTAAATTGGGTCGCACCCCAATAGCCCGCTGATAAGCTACAAGCGCTCCGTCGAAGTCGTTTTGAGCCTGGAGAAGTTCGCCAATTTCTAGCTGCACTTCAGGATTCCGGGGCTCCAATTTGGCAGCTTCTTCAAAAGCTGCTAGCCCTTCGGAAGTATAGCCGGCACGCAGCAAAGCACTGCCTAATTTTAACTGGACACCGGCTTGTTTGGGAGCGAGTTCGGCTGCTTGTTGGAGCACGGTGACAGCACTGGCAAAATTTCCCTGCTGGATCAATACTAAACCCATTGAAGAATAAGCTTGCCAACTTTTCGGATCGAGGGCGAGCGCCTCTTGGTATGCTTTAAAAGAACCGCTGTAATCTTTTTGCTGAAAGAGTACCACTCCGAGACCGATCCGCGCATTGACATTTTTGCGATCGAGCGCAGCGGCGCGGCGGTAAGCTGTGGCTGCAGCGGGATAGTTTTGCAAATTCGCCATAGCATATCCTAATGCGTATTGGAAGTCCGCATTATTCGGTTCGAGACCGATCGCTTGTTGGTAAAATTCTACTGAGGCTTGATAATTGCCCTGACGCGCTTCTAAATAGCCAATACCCGAAAAAATCCGGGGGTTTTCCGTATCTAAACGCGCCGCTTCCTGATAAATGGCGATCGCCTTACTGTAGTCTCCTATATCTACCAACTCGCGCCCTTGTCGCAGCAGAGCATCTAAATTTGAATCATTTTGAGGGTTGACTTGAACGACTGTTTCTGCTGAGAGCGCTATCTGCGGCGCTGCGACAGCCAATCCTGCTACTAGCAACGTACTGAATACCAAGAGACTTTGTTTGTACACGGCCATTTGTTTCAAAGAGTGTGTGGAATGGAAGAGCGAGTGGCTGTCACCTTGTTAAGCTGACAGCTTAGGGTTTACCAGGAATGTTTGAGCGGCAAGATGTAGTAAATCTACAGAACAAGACCCACTCAAAATTTTCGCGATTGAGGCCAACTGATGATTGTAACAACAACTGATATCATCCAAGGAGCAGAAATTCAATCTTACCTGGGAATTGTAACTGCTGAGGTTGTCTACGGCACCAATGCCCTGCGAGACTTCTTCGCAAGCATTCGCGACATCATCGGCGGGCGCACCGGCAGTTACGAGGAAGTGTTTCTCAAAGGACAGCGAGATGCCCTCGCGGAACTGGAAAAACGGGCCCAGCGCCTCGGCGCCAATGCCGTAATCGGGGTGGAAGTGGACACCGGCACGATTAATGTAGACTCCAGCGGGGCTTTGCTGCTGATTACTGCCGTTGGAACGGCTGTAAGATTGCGTTAAGCTGTCTTTCCTGTATACGTCCGCATTTCCTGTATACGTCCGGGAACTTTTCTAACGGGATAAAATAGTTATTAGTCATCAGTCATCAGTCATCAGTCATTAGCTAATAGCGACTGGCGCGCGGGCTGATGACTTTTTCGTTTATTTCTTCAGACATAGAGACTGGTTATTTCCCCAGGCAGATATAGTTTTTATCAATCTCAGCCACAATCAATGCTTAGGTGAAAGATGGTTAAAAATTAAAGCAACTCTCAGAGGAAAGAAAAACCTATGTCATACGTAAATAGACCTGTAGATAACGTTGGTACCGAACCCGTGGTCGTAAATTCAGTGATGGAATACCACGATCGAGTACGTTGGGGCCCGATTTTTTCTGGTTTGGTAATTGCGATCGGCACACAACTGGTGTTAAGTGCATTGGGCGCTGCGATCGGCTTGAGCAACATTGCTAATTCAGGAGCTCCGCGCAGTATTTCAGGAGACGTAGGTGCCGGCGTCGGAATTTGGTCAATTATCAGTTTGTTAATTAGCTTGGCAGTTGGCGGTTGGGTAACTGCTCGCGCTTGCGGCCCGATGAATCGCAACACAGCGCTTTTGAACGGAGCAATTTTGTGGGCAACTACCTTAACAATTGGCTCTTGGCTGTTAGCAAATGGCGTGGCCGGTACTTTTGGCGTAATAGCTGCGAATGCGGGAGAAGCAATTAATCAAGCGCAGCAGGGCGGGGTCGATTTGCCGAACCGAGCACCTAACGTATCTGCTCAGGATACTCGCAATATTGCTGGTAATGCCGCGAAAGCTGGTTGGTCGTTTTTGTTCGGCTCACTATTGGGTTTAGTTGCTTCGATGGTAGGAGCATCTGCCGGCGCCCGCACTCCCCGGAACTACTCATAAAAGTTTCGTCAGATACGGAAAGTTCATATTCATGAAAGCACTTTTGTTAAGGTGCTTTTTTGTTGCTTTAATTTGGTTTATCGTTCCCAGGTTCTACCTGGGAACGAGGAGAAGGAAGGAGAAAAACGAGAGAAAGGTGCTGCTAGCGCACCCTATAAATTAAGCGCTGAAGTATTTAGCGGCTGGGTGATAGGTGATAATTGCGGTTGTTGATTGTTCGGGATAAAGTTGTTCGCTTTCATCCATGTAGAGGTTGATACGATCGCACTTTAACAATTCCAGTTGCTTGTACTGATCCGCCATGTTCGGACAAGCGGGATAGCCAAAACTGTACCGCGAACCGCGATATCTTTGCGCTAGCATATCGCGAATGTTGTCCGGTTCTTCGCTACCAAAGCCCAATTCCCGCCGAATTCGCGCATGAGTCCATTCTGCTATTGCTTCCGCTGTCTGTACCGCTAATCCGTGAAAGTAGAGATAGTCGGTATATTGATGGTTAGCAAAGAGCTTTTGCGCGTACTCTGTAGCAATTTCTCCCACTGTCGCTACTTGCATCGGAAATACATCGATTTTACCCGATTCTTTGGGCGCAAAGAAGTCGGCAATGCACAGCCGGCGGGCCGATTTTTGCCGGGGAAATGTGAATGTTGCAGCCACAGGCAAGATGCCTGTGCCACTTTCTGTTGCAGTCACAGGCAAGATGCCTGTGCCACTTTCTGTTGCAGTCACAGGCAAGATGCCTGTGCCACTTTCTGTTCCAGCCACAGGCAAGATGCCTGTGCCACTTTCTGTTGCAGCCACAGGCAAGATGCCTGTGCCACTTTCTGTTGCAGCCACAGGCAAGATGCCTGTGCCACTTTCTGTTGTGGGGTGGGCATCTTGCCCGCCACTGATTATTGTTTGCCCGCCACTGATTATTGTTTGCCCGCCATTCATGATTTCGGGCTGATACACATACAAAGAATTGCCTTCAGCTTGACAGGGAAAATACCCGTAAATTGCTTGGGGATGCAACAGCTTCTCAGTGATAATTTTGTGTTTCCACTCTTCCAATTTCGGATAAACTGTCTCAGCTAAGAAAGCGTCGTATTCTTCCCGCGATTGGTCTTTGGGCTTGCGGAACTGCCACTGACCGGCGATTAATGCTTGCAAATCTAAGTGCCAGAAAATCTCCTCAAAGGGGATGTCTTCTCCCTGCAACAGTTTCGTTCCCCAGAAAGGAGGAGTCGGGCGATCGATATCTGCTGCAACTGCTTCGGATCGCCTGGTATCTATCACCACAGGAGTGTCAGCTTTCTTGGTATCTTCTACAGAAGTTTCTGGCGCCGCTTTAGCTTCTTTAACAGCCCCATTATCCTGCCCTATTTCATCTAAAAATCCTTGCAAATCTTCCCATTTACCAGCAGATTTGGCTGGCATGAGTTTGTCCATAAAGTGCAAGTCGGAAAACGCATCTTTGCCGTAAACTACTTTACCTTTGTAGGTATTTTGGCAGTCTTCATGTACAAACTTGGGAGTCAAAGCCGCGCCGCCCAAAATTACCGGAACGGTGATTCCTTTCTGGTTGAATACTTCCAGATTTTCTTTCATAAATGCGGTGGATTTTACCAGCAAGCCACTCATGGCAATACAGTCGGCTTTGTGCTTTTCGTAGGCTTCGATGATATTGTCAACCGACTGTTTAATACCCAAGTTAATCACTCGGTAGCCGTTGTTTGATAGAATAATATCAACCAAGTTTTTGCCGATGTCGTGAACGTCGCCTTTGACAGTAGCGATGATGAATGTGCCTTTGGCGTTGTCCCCGGATTCGGACTTTTCCATGTGCGGTTCTAAATAGGCAACTGCCGCTTTCATGGTTTCTGCTGACTGCAATACAAATGGCAGTTGCATTTGTCCCGAACCGAACAATTCTCCGACTACTTTCATGCCGTCTAACAGGAAAGTATTGATAATGTGGAGGGGCGGATAGGTTTCTAATGCTTTGGCGAGTTGGATGTCGAGCCCAATGCGTTCGCCGTCGATGATGTGCTGCTTGAGGCGTTCTTCTACCGGGAGGCTTGCGTCTTCTGTACGATCGCGCTTGGTGGTTTTGCCCGCAAACACCGTTGTCAGCTCGCCCAAGGGGTCGTAAATGCAAATATCCCCGTCAAACTCCCGTTCGTCGTAAATGAGTTTACGGCAGATTTCTTGGTGTTTGGGGTCGATTTTGGCGAGGGGCAAAATCTTATTGGCGCTGACAATTGCCGAGTCCATCCCGGCTTGCATTGCTTCGTGCAAAAACATGGAATTCAAAACTTGCCGCGCCGCCGGATTCAAGCCGAAGGAAATGTTAGAAACTCCTAAAATTACGTGACAGCCTGGTAATTCTTGGCGAATGCGACGAATGGATTCGATGGTAGCTTTGCCGTTTTTTCTGTCTTCTTCAATCCCGGTGGAAATGGGCAATGCTAGGGTGTCAAAAAAGATTTCCTCGGCGGGAATTCCGTAGGCGACAGCGGCGTTATATGCGCGTTGGGCGATCGCAAATTTTTTGTCTGCGGTTCTCGCCATCCCGTCTTCGTCAATCGTCCCGATAACTATGCCCGCGCCGTATTTTTTCGCCAACTCTAAAACTTGATAAAAACGCGGTTCTCCGTCTTCGTAGTTAGTGGAATTCAGCAAACATTTGCCGCCCGCAACTTTTAAGCCAGCTTCCATCTTTTCCCATTCGGTGGAATCCAGCATTAAAGGGAGAGTGGCATTAGTCACAACGCGGGAAACTAATTCTTTCATGTCTCGCACGCCGTCGCGGCCGACATAATCAACGTTGACATCGAGAATGTGCGCGCCTTCTCGCACTTGTTCCCTAGCCATTGCTACTAAACCGTCCCAGTCTTCGGCGTTTAGCAAATCGCGGCATTTTTTGGAACCGCTGGCGTTGAGTCTTTCGCCGACAATTAAGAAGGAATTCTCTTGTTCGTAGGGTTGGGCGGTGTAAATTGAGGCGGCGGATGGTTCCCAAGTAATTTCGCGGATTTTGGGTTTAAGAGTTTTGCCAATTTCTGATAGTTCGCGGATGTGATCGTAGCGGGTGCCGCAGCAGCCGCCGATGACTTGCACGCCTAAGTCTTCGACAAAGCGCATCAAGGCCATTTTTAATTCTATTGGGGTGAGTTTGTAGTGCGCGTGGCCGCCGATGTTTTCGGGTAAACCGGCGTTGGGAACGCAGGAAACGACGAAGGGCGAATGTTCGGAAAGGTATTTGACGTGTTCTGCCATGCGATCGGGCCCGGTGGCGCAGTTCAGGCCTAAAATGTCGATCGGGTACGGCTGCAAAATCGCGAGGGCGGCGCTGATGTCGGAACCGACTAACATTGTGCCGGTGGCTTCCATTGTGACTGATACCATTAATGGAATTCGCGCACCTTTTTTCTTAAATACTTCTTCAATGGCATTTAATGCTGATTTAATTTGCAGCACATCTTGACAAGTTTCGACAATAAATAAGTCAACGCCGCCGTCATAAAGTCCTTCTGCTTGTTCGGTAAAAGCGGCGGTGAGAGTGTCGAAATCAATGTGTCCTAATGTTGGCAATTTGGTGCCTGGCCCGATCGATCCTGCGACAAATCGAGGTTTTTCTGGCGTGGAAAATTCGGCGGCGATACCCTTGGCGAGTTCGGCAGCAGTTTTGTTGAGATAATATGCTTTGTCTGCCAAATCGTACTCGGCGAGAACGATGGAAGCCCCGCCAAAGGTGTCTGTTTCGATGACATCGGCCCCTGCTTCGAGGAATCCCCGGTGCACGTTGGCGACGGCTTCGGGTTTGGTGTGGACGAGATATTCGTTGCAGCCTTCGTATTCTTTGCCGCCAAAGTCTTCTGCGGTGAGGTTTTGGACTTGCAGGTTGGTTCCCATCGCGCCGTCGAAGACGATGACGGGGCGTGAGGGGTGGTGGAGGCGATCGAGGAATTTGCTATTCATAAGCGGTAAAAAAAACGCAGGTGCTATATATTTACAATTTTATCTATTGTGCAATATTGTCAACAATTGTGTAAATTTTGGGAACTAATGACTGAAGGATTTAATGCTGCTGACAATAATTCGATCGTACCTGTGATTTTACCGCTCGTCCTGGATAATTGTCAAAATTCTGTTGTGGGCGAGGCTGCGGGGGGAAAACGGGCGATTAAGAGCGGGATAGCTGCGCTTCACGGCTGCGAGGGGTTTTTCCGGTTAACTGCTGACGAATTTTGCGAAAATGTGATCGCCACAATTAAACGAGTGATGTTCAAGGGCGATCGGATTCTCTTACAGCAAGCCGGGGAAGATGTAGCGGCGATCGTTCCTGAAGCAGAATTTCACAAACTAGATTATTTGATTGCCGAACTCAAACCTTCACAATTCTTGCCTGAAGAAGAGGAATATTATGAAGATGAGAGAGGAATCCACTGCATATACCCGGACGAACTTTTAGAGGATTTTGATAATATCTTAGCATACGTTAACCAAGATGATGAATTGTTTGGCTTGCTGCCAACAGAAGAGATGGGAAACGATGTTGATATTTTTATGCCTGTAGCTATTCTGATGTCTGTAGATAGATTTTGGGTGCCGGATTATGTCATAGCTGAACGAAAGGCGATCCTGATGTGAATAAGTATAGTTTTGGACGCAGAAACCGGGTTTTTTCCGAAAATCTTGCATCCCAGCCTTAAAAATTGGTAAAAAACCCGGTTTCTTTCGTCGGAGTGCGTAATATCATTTCCGTTTGATTCGTCCTAGTATTATATAAATTTTTGTAGGGGCGGGTTCGCCGAGATATTTAATAAGTATCGACCAATTATATAAACCCGCCCTGCCCATACCAGGACGATGCAACCGGATTTGATATAATTCATGATATTCCTGGACGCAGAAACCGGGTTTTTTAGAAAAATCTTGCATCCCAGCCTTACAAACTGGTAAAAAACCCGGTTTCTTTGGTATTTATGCGTAAGTCCTAATCTGGATTTGCGGCTGTTTAAAAATGGGAAAGCCATCAGGACTTTTCACTATTTTACCCTGTTTGTCCAGTTCGAGATCGCAAAAAACATAATTACCAGTCTCATCTCGCATTAGACCAGGTTTTCCATCAATAATTTGGTAAGCAGGACGATAAAATTGAACAATGTCTTGATTCTCGACTATTTGTCCATTTTCATCCCGCAAAATCGGACAAGCCACTAATTTGTCTTCCGTATCAATAACCCAAGAATTAGTTGCGGGATCGAGCAACAATTCCGGGTAAATAGTTTGACCGCTAGATGACTTCAGCAATTCACCTTGTTCATCAACTAAGGGCATCAAGAAAACAGGTTCTCCTTGAGAATTGCGAAGGAGTTCGTTAGTTTGGGGATGGCGTAGCGGAATTGCTCTCGGTGCAGGCAATTCGACATCGGGCAATTCGGGATGGGGCGGGTGCAAACTCGGTAATTCAGCATCAGTTGCAATGTCATAATGGCGGGTATATTGCACTGCGGCTTTGGTAAATCCAGCCCGCTGCAACATGGCTTGAAGGCCCGGTCGATCGGCAGCAATTAGCAAGTCTATATCGCTGACTTTCATGGTTTTAGCATGGGCGATAGCTGCTTTTGCTAGCATTTGAATTGCTTCGGATTTCCGATGTTCTGGCTGGACGTACATCCCCAAAACGGAACCGACGCGGCGGGATTGAAACGGATTTTCAATGTTGTGTTGTTGAATCAAGTATTCGGGGAGACTGGCGGGCGGGGCTTCGTCGTAATAGTAGATAAATAGACAGCCGATAATGCTGTCGCTATGTTCTAATAACCAGCAAAAAGAAAGGGGTTTTTCGAGTTGGTTGGTGACGTATTTTTCAAAGTCGAAGTTAGGTTTGACCAGCATTGAGGGGTCGATGGATTCGCGTTCTGCGGCGAATGCTTGCCAGAGGGGGGCGAGATCCTTTGCGTCTTCTGCGGTGGCTAGACGGTGGCTGTAAGGGGCGATGGGGGCGATCGGCATAGTTGCGGCTGTCATAGTTTTTGGGGGTGAATTTGCATCAAAGGTGAAAGCCTTCTATTGTGTATTGGGATTTCGCGGGGTATTTTTACGCAAAAGCCGAGTTTTTGTAACAAAAGTTAATATATGGGACTTACGATGGGAGTCCAGAAACCGGGTTTTTTACGAAAATACTTGGTTACAGCCTTGAATATGCTGAAAAACCCGGTTTCTTTAGTTGGCGTGTGGAGGGGTGGCCAGAAACCGGGTTTTTACGAAAATACTTGGTTACAGCACGCAAAAACCGCCAAAAACCCTGTTTCTTCGATCGGAGTGCGTAAATCCTGGATGAATCTCGCTACAAAATCGTCAAATAAGTTTCTGTTGGACTAATGGGTAACGGTTTTAAAATTTGATTTTGCAAATCGATTTCTAACCCCAAAGCTTCTAAAGGTATGACTCCCAAAAGAGCATCTTTACCTCCCGGTAACTCCAAGCACTCGAAGGTTCCTTCTCTATCGAACATGGATATGGTGGCATCTCGGAAAATTCGGGCTTTGCCGATGCCCATTGCAGTGGCTACGTCTACTTCTTTGAGGAGTTTCAGTCCCAGTTGGGCGATCGTATCTTGCGGCAAACACAAGGTAGTTGCACCCGTGTCTACCAATACATTTTTGAGAGTTATTGAGCGAATTTGATCTTCTGATTTTACTCCGGCCTCTGCTAAAATTTGGTCGGCTCGATTAATGATTGTCAGAGTGGCGAAAACTTTTCCCATTACGTTGTTGCTTTGAGTTTGCATAGTTGTCTCCTACTTAAGAGTTGGAGTGATTACATTCTTTAATTGTAACTTGTTTTGATGGGCGATGCTTTTATATTTACTCTTGAATATAAGATAAGCTGTCACGCATTTAAATTGCATATTCAGGGCGGGCTCTTAGGCCCAACCCCTACTCCCCACAAGACTTAGATTTTTTGTTGACATTCTATTTAAATGCACAACAGCTTAGACTGCATGGCAAGGCGATTTTTGTGGTGATAAATGGTAGGAATTAGGTGTCCTCGCTCGCTTCGGCAATATAGTCCAATAGAATTATGGAGCGAGTTAAAACACCACCAATGACAAGTACAACCAATAAAGAACCAACCCTGGCAGATGTCATCGAAAAGTTAGACAAGCTATCGACTGATGTGAGCCAGCTATCTAATCGTGTGGATAGGCTATCGAATGACTCTGAAAAGTTCAACGATCGCTTTTCTAACTACCAGCAAGCAACTCAGTGGGTGGTGCAACTTGCTTTTACTTTAATTGCTAGTGCTACTATTACAGTCATTATCACTTCTGTGCTGCGGAAATAATCGAGAATGGGGCGATCGCGTGGATCGAGAAACCGGGTTTCTTCCTAAATATCTCGGTGGGATGCAAAATTTATCGCAGAAACCCGGTTTCTGGGATAAGTGCGATCGCGCGTGAAGAAGAAACCGGGTTTCTAAGGGATTAGGTGCGATCGCCCCAACAATGGCATTGAGAAATATTGGCCGGATCGTTGACAGGCATACCAATCAGCCGAGTGAGGAATAATACCAAGGTATTGGCTGCTGCGCTACCAATTTATCTGTTGAGATAGTTGGTTGGCGATCGCAAAGGCTTCTGTTTGTTGCATTTTGTGGTAATGGCGATCGCGTAGAGTGTCGGTGGCGATCGCGACTCGCTGGTAAAAGGGAGTGGGAGTTTTTTGATTTGTTGCATGATGTTTTGAGAAGACATAATTACCTCTGAGTTTTTACCGATAATTTGCGAATTAAATCTATTGCTGCTCTATTCGCATCTTCGGTTATATTACGGGAGCCAAATAGGGGAGTAGTTATAGAAGAACCAATAGGTGTAAGTATAAATAGAGTCCGCAATGGATCTTCTGTTTTAACATCGAAAGATACAACTCCTATATCCGCACCAAATCCATACTTTGGCTTGCCATCAGCATCTTCGTCTTGCCAATGGAAACGTACTCCTCCACCAGCACCAGCACCCAAACCAATCCGAAGTTCTCGATCGATTTTACTATTCTTATTGGAAGATCCAAAAGTAACTGCACCTGAAATAATGTTTGTTCCCAAAGCCAAACTCAAACCGCTATCGGGCGTTAATGTTCCCGTTACGTTAGCATTCAATCCACCACTTTCTAATACTATGAATTGATTTTTGTTGATGGGAATATTCACATTAACATTATAAAGCCCAGCGTACTCATTCAACCCATAGATATCTTTCTTGTCATCGTTTAACCAACGCCCTCTTTGTATAGAAAGATTAACCAAATCTAAATTTAAGTTCTCAGTTTTAATGCCGAGTAACCCTGTCGTAACATCAAAACCATATTGATATAAAGCTGACTGTTTGTTTCCCAGTATCAAGTTGTCTGTCCAGAGACTTTTGTATTCATTGTTATTCACAGAAGCGTTAGCTATTGGCTTGTGACCTTGAGTTTGGTCTGTTGGTATCGGATTACTATTTTCACCAAAGCCAGTAATCTTTCCTATTACAGTTGCGGATGACCCATCTGGTACATAGACTTTTTGACCAATCTGTAGATGACCAACCTCCTCTTCAGTAAATGTGCTGCCATCCGCTTTGCGAAGTTCGCTCCACCGACTCCCATCACCAAGTTTTTCCTGTGCAATATCCCAAAGAGTATCAGCATCCTTGATTTCGTATTCATAGGAGTTACCGGGCGTGGAATTACCAGACGTAATTCCTCCCTTGAGAACAGTCTCAGATTGTCGATCGCCTTGTTGACCATTTAAAGTTGCCCCCGATCCATAACCTATATCAGTCACACTGATTGGTCTTCCAAATTCATCAAGTTGTGTCTCTTTTGCAACCAGATATCCAGAAGGTTCATTAATCCACGCATCAAGCCATTCTTGAAATGATTGACTATCTTCAGTTTCTGGCTCAGTAGATGAAAAATTATCATCTTGGTCTTCTGACGTTTCATCGTCTAAAGATAGAAGGTCATCTTCAAATTCTTCCTTCCCTGAAATCTTATCAACCATTCCCTTAAGATCATCTTTCCAAAGACTCAAAATCCCACCAATACCAGACAACCAACCCTCAATCCCACCATCCTTAATCGCATTACCTAAGTACAAAGCAGTATTACCAACTTTATCAACGGTCTTCAAAATACCCTCCACAGCCTTGTTGAAATTGCCAGCAAAGCTCTTACCGATCGCAAGAACAGCGTTGAAGATATTACCAATTGCTGCAAACCAGTCGCCTTTTTGAATTGATTTGACACCTTTGTAAATCAATTCTGGGGCTTTCTGGAGCGAACCAATTATCGATACCATCACTTTCTGGATAGCTGGGGAGCATTTATCGAGCAGCGATTTCAGTCCTGGTGTCACTGCTGAAGCAAAGCCACCGAGGATTTGCAACGCACCTAAAATACTGTCACCAGACATAATGGAACGTGCTCCATTGAAAGCACCTGTGGCTACAGATTGTAACCCTTGAATTGTCTTGATTGCTGTTGCAGAGATGGCATTGCCCATTCCAGCAGTAACGACGTTCACCCCAGCCATCACTACACTGAAAATTGCTCCCATCCAGTCGCCACTTATGGCTGATTGAATGGCACTAATTCCCGCACTCGCTGCACCTAAACCAATTGCTAAAGGTGCGAAACCTCCAATAGTAGCAATGGTTGCCATTATCCCAAGAACTGTAGAGATAATTCCCAGCAACTTCATCCAGAACATCTTTTTACGAAGTTTCCGCTGTTCGATTCGCTGCTTGATAATTTGCTCCAACATCTCCTTCGACTGCTTAGCCAAATCCTCAGAAATATCCACCGCTTGTTCCGCATAAGCAACCTTAGTCAAAGCCTCCATATACAGCGGCTCAATCACCTGCTTTTCACCCGATAATTCCTCAGCACGCTGCAACTCTTTCAACAATTGTTGAGAAGCACCTTGCAAATCCGTCTCGGCAGTTTGCAACAACTGAGTATCCCACTGTTCCTCTAAATCGATGCGATTTATCTCAGTTTTGTACTGTTGAACTTGTCCAATTAAGCCCTCCATTGCCCTCAGCAGATTTTCTTGAATATTCGCCGCTTCTTTCCCTTGCAATGCCAGATGGATATCACCCCGCGCTTCTGCTAACAATGCCTTCAAATCCGCTGGTAAATCAGATTGCTGCTGAGTTTCCAAATCTTTCAGCGATGCGAGAAGTCCCGCTAATTGTGTTTGCAATTGCACCGGATCGTCCGTTGCTTCCAGGGTAGTCATTCCCAGATTTCCCCGCGCCTGATTTAAGGATTGCCGCAGATTATCTTCGGCTTGCAATTGCCGCAACAGTTCGATTTTGGCAACAGTTTCTGTTCTCTGACGTTCCGTTTCTAGTCTGTCGCGTTCCATCCTCGCTTGTACAGCTTCATCAATTCCCTGCTGGCGCGATTCGGCAATTTCTTGCTCTAATTGCGCTTGGGCTAAATTCAGTTTTTCAATGGTTACTAACTGAATAAAAGTTTGTTCCGTTTGTTCGCGGATGCGGGTAATGCCATCCAGACGAGCTTGAGCAATGGCTAATTCCTGCTCTTTTTTCTCCTTTTCCTCCTGGGTAGTGGCAATTTTGTCATTTAAATCGCTCAACAATTTAGCAGCGGTTTCTTGCTGTGTTTGCAGCGTTTTCATCTGCGCCTCGGCGGTTTTTCTCGTCGCCCCAAAGGCATCAGCTTGCGATCGAGCGCGGCGCTGTAACTCCCGGTTATTCAGCATTTCCTGATAGTATCGGTCTGCTAAAATTCGGTCTTCTGGCTTAGCTAAACCGGGGCTAGAGCTATTGCCTTTATCGCCTGCTAAGTCGCTGTAATCGCGATAGTAAATCTCTGCCGCCGTCGCCATATCGTTGTGCTTAGCTACATCTAACAGCGCTTTCGCTTCTTTGAAACCCGCGTCAGTTGCTTGCTGCAATCGCTGCAAAATTTGGAACTCTAAATAGTTGACTTCTTGCTGTTTTTGTGCAGCTTGCAGGGTGTAGTTAGCATTCGCCTGAGTTGCTTCTACCAGCGCTTTCAGAATCTGTTGATTTTCCCTCGCTTGCTTGAGATGTTCGTCATTTTGCACCAACAAATCTTCCTTCAATTGTTGCAATGGTGCGGTGAGAATCTTGCTAGCAGCTTCAGCTTGTTCTGCTAAACGCTGGGCTTCGGCTAAAGCAGCGCGGGCATCTTGCAATTGTTGCTGCAAATTGCTAGTGTCGGCATCGGGGTCTTTGGTGTAGGCATCGAGTAACCTTTGTTCGGCAAGAATTACCTCGTTTTGTGCTGTTAACAGCGTGCGTTTTTGAGTCAGCGCGGTTTGCTGGGCGGTGAGGATTGCAGCTTTATTTATCAGTAGCTGCAAGGTTTGTTTTAACTGTGCTTCTTTGCTGTATAAGTCTTGCAAACCATCTACAGTAGCACCTTGTTTGACAAATTCGGCAATTTGATTAGTAATTGCTTGCTGTTGCTGTTTCAGGGAATCAATTAGCGCTTTCGTGCCTGCTAATTCCGGTGCTAGGGCTACACTTTGCCGCTCAACCCATTTTTCTACATCAGCAATTTGTTGCTGAGTTTCTATGGCTTGTTTGTTCAGTTCGCCGCGACGTGCCAGGATATCAGCAACAGCAGCGCGATACTCCTCAGAATTAGTATCGTATTCTTCCCATTGTTGCTGCACTTTAGCATTTTGAGCGGCGGCTTCAGCCTCGGCTTGTTCTAACTGTTGCTTCAGCGTTGGCAACAGATTTTCTAAGAATTCTAATTGAATTTTGTCACCAGGAATCGACTTGCGAGCCTCTTCTAATTGTGCAAAGAAATCGCGGGATTCTTTAACAGGAGGTTGGGCTTCATTGGCCGCATTATTTGCCTCAGTCCACTGTTTCGCCAATGGTTCGATTCGCTCTTTTTCCTTGCGCCATTTATCGGCTTCTGCGAGATGTGCAATTCCCTGTTGCCGCAACTGGGGAAATATTTGGGAATATTGACTCCAAAGAATCCAATTATGGTCAACATGGGTAACAGTCTCCCAATGACCTTTTCCAGAGCGTCTTTTAACCCAGCGTTGCTCGTACCAGTAAGGGCCATTTTTGCGACTGACCGCCCAATTATAAGCCGCTTGTTGTTCGTACCAAGCCGCTTGTGCTAAAGCCGCATAACCTTGCGCTTCGTGTGATGCTTGTTCGGCTTTTGCTTTATCAAATAGCGCTTGATTTGGATTTCGCCCTTCGACAGCATCAGCAGCTAGCAATGTATCCACTGTTGAATTTAACAAGTTGGATATGTGCTGATTTGGGCTACGTCCTTCTAAAGTTGCTCCTTGCAACAAATTAATCGCTGTACCGTTTTCAGGATGGTCTTTGAGGAATTGCGCTCTTAATTCTTTAGTAGCTGCATCTATCTCTGTATGAGATGTTTTGGAACCTAGAATTGCCTGTATTTGTGCTTGATAATCCTTCAATTCCTGCGACTCAACACCGTAACGAGTCGCAATAGGAGCAATTTCTTGCCACAACTCATCATCCTGTTTAATGCGGAGTTTAATTTTCTCAATTGCTTGCTCAGTAGAAGTAACACTACCATCAAGTGCATCGGCGAGATTTTCCACAACCCCCAGAGTCTTAATCCCGTCCTCCAGATTCGCCTCACTCCGCTGATAGTCACCGTATGGTTCAGCAAATCGATCGTTAATTTCAGCTATCAAATTATCAACAGATTCAGACAATTTTTGCTGGTTATCACCCAATTTTTTCGTCATCGGGTTGCCCTCTAATAGCTCTTGAGTGGTGTTGGTGACGCTATTAGTTAAATCTTGGCGAACTTGGTCAGTAAGTTGGGCATGAGCTAGCACGGTGTCATCTTTAATTGCCGCCTCAGCCGCGTTTTCGGAATTGAGCTGAGACTGCAAAGCAGTGAGGCGATTTTCATTGCTTTCTAGCTTCTGGCGGATTTCTAATTCTTGCTTTTGCCGCAACGGAAGCAGGGCTTCTGTTGCTTGTTTCAGCAATTTTTCTAAATCGTCAGCGGCAGTCTGACTCGATGCTTGCAATGCTTCTAAACTGCTAAGCTGAGATTTTGACAGTTGAATCAAATTCTTCAGATATTCCTGACTCACCGGATCTGTTGTATTGGCGAGTTGTTGTTCCCAATCAGCAACTAAGTCATTAATGCTATTGATTTGATTTGTCAAATCCTGGCCTTGACCGCGCAATTTTTCCAGATGAGTATTGACTTGCGGCTCGACTTGTGTAGCAAAGAAATCAACATCTGATTCCGAAGCCAGCATTCCCAAACCAATTAACTGACGCAGTGCTGTTGATTTTAATTGAGTTGTTTGGGCGAGTTCTCCTGCCAGATTTGCGGCCTGAGATGCTGCATTTTGGATGGTTTTAATTAGTTGGTTTTCTCGATCTTGCAGGGGTTGTAAGCGCTGATTCACAGTGGCGATCGCACTTTGTACCCGATTAAACTCCGCTTCCAGTTGTGGCACTCCTCCCAGCGCTTGTAACTGGGAGTTAAGAGTGGCAATTTGTGACTGTTGTTCGGCGGCTTTCTGAGTGAGTTCGTTAATTTTTTTAGCTGCTTCTTGACGGCGTTGCCACAGTTTGTTCCGCTCATCTGCGATAAATGAAGCTGCTTGCAAATGACTGCGATAGGCCGCAGCTTCGCCAGCATTGTAAGCCCAAGCACTGCCGTTCCAATACCAGGTTTTTTGCCGACTTGCTTCAGCTAAATTCAAGTAAGCTCGTTCCGCTGCTGCGAGTCCAGCATCGTTATCGATCGCACTTTGAATCACTAAATTTTGATTGCCGATTTGCAGGTTTGTAAAAGCGAGAGCTTGTTGAGTATCGGCAAGAGATGTTTGGAGCGATCGACCTTTTTGCAAATTATCTTGAACAGGCTTTAATTGTGACTGCAAATCTGCCAATTGTTGCCTGTCTGCTGCTCCAGCTTGACGAGTTGCCAATAAAGATTCAGTGGCAGTTACTTGAGTTTGATTTGCTTGCTGCCATGCGTTCCAATCCTGCTGATACTTAGTTTGTAAAACACCAGTGCGATTGAGAACATCGAGGCGACTTTGCAGGCGATCGACTTCACCTTCCACTTGCTCCAAGTATTGACTGGTAAGTTCAATTTCTCGATATTTGTCAATCAGTTTTTGTTCGGTATCAGCTTTGAGTTGATTCAGCTTTTCTAAATCTTGGACAAGAGTATCCCGCTGCTGTTGTTGTTGCGATAGTTGAGCATTTAATTGTGATAGCTGAACTAAAAGGTTTCTGTCTGTTTCCAGTGTGCTTATTTGCTGTTGAGCAGTGGCAATTTGAGGCTGCAAAGTGGCATTGAGTTGTTGTGCATTTGAGGTAGCTAAATCTCGCTGTTGTGCAAAAGAATTAGCAGCACCTTGATGATTATTTCGATAGACGGCTGCTTGGGGATTAGGCAATCGTCCTTCGTATCTGCCATAGGAGAGATAGTGCCAGTAAGCTAATTGTCCGTTCCAGCCAAAGGCTTTTGCAACGTCAGGGTAATAAGCTAGATAAGCATCGGCATTAAACACATAAACCTGACCGTTCCAGTAATTAGCTGCATTTTGATTAGCTTGCCGTTGCTGTTCCAATGAGTTAGCAGTAGCAAAGGCTTGATTGATTTGATTTTGATAGCCTTGTACCGCAGATTTTTGCTGCTGAATTGCGGCATCTGTAGAGGCGATCGCACTTGGGATATCCGTCAGTTGTGCTGCGGAAATTGTCGAAAAACTGGATTGAGTTTGGGCGATCGCACTTTCCGTCCCTTCAATTTCCTTGTTTTTATCAACAATTTGTTTTTGTTTAGCCGGAATCTGAACATCTTCTAAATCTGCTTTCTTCAAACCCAATTCGCGATATTCTTTTTTGAGTACAGCCAGAGCTTTATCTGTTTGTGCTTGCTCAGTTTTTCCTTGAGTTAAACGACTATCTAAATTATCAAACCCGGCGAGGAAATTCGCGCTACTTCCCTCGACACCGTGCAGGAAATCAAGGTATCTCTGTAGGGGCAATCCCCCCGTGGTTGCCCCTTGTGTGGTTGCCTTAAGTTTTTGCTGTTCCCGTTCAAAATCATTAATTAAAGATGCGATCGCCAATCGTTCCGGCGAATCAGCCAAAGCCATTGCTAATTGGTTGCGCTGCAACTTAGCCCAAGCCAATTCTTGCTCTAAATTCTGCAAATAACTTGCCCAGTTATCCAACTGTTGCTGCAAACTCTCGCTAGGATTTTTCTGCAATTGATTCTGCAACTCCAGCATTGTCTTGAACGCATTCAGTTGTTCCGATTCTAACTTCTCAATTTGTTTGTCAACCGCCCACAACCTCTCGCGATAAGGCAACAAGAAACCAGCAGTTTCTAAGAAGTTTTGCAAATTCTTCGCAGCTTCAGCTTTCTCAGCTTGAATTGCCTCTAACTTAGCCTGACTTTCTTTCAACCGATTTTCGGTTAAATCGGTTAACTGCTGTTGCGCGGGAATCTTTTCATTTTCCACTCTTTGCAGTTCTTTTTCAGCTAGATCGATTTCTTGAAGTAGCGTTTCTAACTTTTGCCGCTGTACCGGATCGTGCAAAGCAAACAAATCTTTTTCCGCTTGCAAGCGCAACGCATCCGCCGCAATTTCATAGTCAATTCCCTGTTTCAAAACAGGCCAATCTTTAATTCCAGTTTCTAACTTTCTTGCCTGTTCTTGCAGCGCGCTTGCTTGTTGCTGTGCTTGTTGCGCCAACTGTGCGTAAGCTTGCGACTCAGAAGCAGCTTGATTAGCTAATTGTTGAGCCATATCCCGCGGCCCAATATGTTCGGGATAGTGTACCCATCCATAAACAGGTTCGGTATTTTTTCCAGAACGACCAGTACGTTTAGTACCTACTTGTTGCCAACGATTAATTTGAGAATTGTGCCAATTAGCTTGAATTTGATTTTGTTGCTGGCGCGACCCAGCAATAACAGCTAAATTGGTATAATTTTCAGCAATCTTTGCTTGTTCTGCGGCCTGTTGTTGCAAAAGTTGCAGCACTTTACCAGCTTTATCGAGACCTTCTTCACCGAGATTAGTTGGTTTTGCTTCTAAGAATTGAGCGTACTGATTTAAAGCACCTTGCTGCTGTGCTGCTTGCTGTGATAATTGCTGTAAACTTTGAGAATTTTGAGTAGCAATTTGGGATTGCCATTGCGATTGATTTTTCTGTCTTGACAAGTTTGGGTCATTTGCCCAACCCCAAATTTCTCGCCGGCGGCCGGATCTGCCTTTTTCTGTACCCACAGGTTGCCAGCGGAGGGGATTAATGTTATTAGAAATCGCACTAAATCTCGCCGCTTCTGCATTTTGAATCGCAGCTTGAGCCTGGAAATTAGAGGCAAATTGTTGTTGTTTATTTGCTGCTTCGCGCCAAGGTGCGGGATCTGTTTGCAAATTATCGCCAACATTCGCAAAAGGATTGAGCAATTTAGCTTTAGCTTTAGCCAAATCCGCCTCAGCTTTGGCAATTTGTGCTTGAATTCCCTCTAACAGTTTTTGAGTCTCTGTCTCTAAAGCAGATTTATTTTCCCCAAGTTTAGCTAACCTATCCTCAAGTTCCTTTTGCTGTGTCCAAAGATTTTGCAGTCGCTCGTTTTCAATTTGATAGTGACTCGTTGCGAGGGCTAATTCTTCGACTCTTTGTTGGTTGTGAGCATCAGTAATCCCAGCATCAGTGCTCACTTGTTGATACTTATTCAAAGCATCAGCAATTTTCGCGATCGCGTCAGCTTCTAAATCTGACAAGTTGAGAGACGGATTACCCAAATCTGCTAAGATTTGCCACTGTTCGAGTAAATCTTGCTGAGCTTTTTCTAAGTCAGAAATCGCCTTTTGAGTTGGCTCAGATGCCGCTCTTGCTAAAGTCTCTACGCGACCTTCCCCGCTGAATAAACTTACCTGAACCCCTGATTTTACGGGGGCTGGAGTTGGTTCCATTGACAAAGCGCGATCGATCGCACTTTTCACATCTACCAAACCCGCCCCAGTTTCTTTATCCCATCCAGGTGTATTCAAATCCGCTGCTGTATCTATCAGCAATTGCTTGACTTGTGTCAAACTTAATGCTGGATTTGCCGCCCAAACTAAAGAAGCTGCGGCTGTGACATAGGATGCCGATCGCGAAGTGCCGACAAAAGCATTGGGATCGTTCGCCCACGAACCCCCAGGAGCCATTAAATCGAGTCCGTCACCGTAGGCAGAATAGTCAGTTTTAGACTCAAATTTATTGACAGCACCGACAGTAATAATGTTATCAAATATCTTGCTAGCCGCTCCCAAAGCCGACATTACCCCGCCCGTATTGCCTGCTGAAACAACTAGCAAAACATTATTTTCGCGGGCATATTGAATCGCTGCTTGTTCTTCAGGAGTGAGTTCGTAACGAGTGGTAATGCCGATATCATCTAATTGGGATAAATCGAAACTGAGATTGGCGATCGCCCGATTTTCACCATTTGCTTTCACCCCATCTACAAACCGCCTCAATTGCTCAGCCCAATCCCCCCGATTGACGGTAAAAGTGTCGTACTTAGCCAGAGAATTAATCGAGGAAAATGCAGAAGTAACTCGCTGAACGTGTTCTCCCTCCGTAAAGTCAATAAATCCAACTTTCGGCTGCTTAGCATCAGAGGGCAGCAGAGAAATAGCCTCATCAGCATTCAGCAAAAACTCATCAAATACCGTGGAATCAGGCTGGCTTAAAGCTTCCCCTAAAGACACTGATAGCCCGAATTCCGCTCCCACCTCTGGACTTTGCAGTAATTGTCGGAGAGTGGGAATATTGCTGTCGCTTATGCCAAGCTTAGCCAGAGAATCTGGTTTATTGAACAGCGGCAGGGCATCGGGATATTGCTCTAATAAAGTTGTGAGATTGATCAGGGATTCTGTGGCTGCTTCGCTGCTCAAACCTTCGCTGAAATTTGCCGAATTTTGATTAATGACTTTCGTTAAATCTGTCAGGGCAGTATTGACAGCAGCAATGGAATCCGTACTGAGATTGCTAGTAGTAACTGAAAAGTTGTGAATGACAGAATTACCTGCTGCATCCTTTGCCCGAATTACGACATCAGTAACGCCCGATTGTGGCAATCCTATCAGTTGTAACTTATCTTCCTCTAAACTAACAACTAAAGAGGCACTGTTACCCTCAACCACTTCATACTTTAAAGTGCTAGCTTCGGGGTCAAAAAACACTTGAGCGAGGTCAACTTGGCGGGTAGGTTGTGCTGGAGTTAAGGCAAAATCTACAACGGGTTTAATCGCAGGAGGCTTATCGTTAACTAAGGACTTAGTTAAAATTTCCTGGCCTGCTTTTGACTCCAGCCATTGAGTATTGGCATTGACATTTGCTGCGAGTTCTGGTACGTTAGCCGTCGCGCCATCGATCGCAAAAATTAAGTCATTAAAATCGCGATCGGCCTGGTTTCCTGGTATATCTTCCCAAGCAAAAGTATTACCTTTTCCAGTGAAATCAGCCAGCATTACTTGACTGTCGGCATTAGCTGCTGGAATCGAAAACAGGGGAGTTTTATCCTGCCAAAGACTGGGAGATTCCGATATCTCTTGCACAGTGCCATTAGGAACTAACATCACTGCAAATTTAGCCCCTGGTGGCATCGCAAAAGTTTTGATACCTTGGTATTGACCATGATTAACATTTGGTTCGCCAAATTCACCGCTAAATCTCGCACCTTCCAGGCGATCGCGAATCGCAATATGACCCAATTCTGAACTGCTTAAAGCACGTTTAACTGCTTCTTGTCTAAAAGCATCAGAATTCGGCGGATATTGCTCCATTCCCGATAAATTAACGATCGCAATTTCTCCCTCATAAAGACCGCCATCAACGAGGAAATCAAAGCTGACTTGACCCGTTTCGCCAACAGTCCATACTCCAGGTGTGATATTCGACAATGAGTTAGTTGTAGGAATATCTAATTCTGATTTAGCGACTTCTTGAGTTGGGAGAATAACTGGATTTTGAGCGTTAGTAGTTTCGACAGTTGACAGATTTGTATTAGTTTTTGTTTGAGGTTCAGTTAAAAAAGAATTAGGCACTTCGATCGCAGAAACCGGGTTTTTTACCAAATCTGCGGGCTGCAACGAAGTATTTTCGTAGAAAAACCCGGTTTCTGAGTCCTCGTCGGTAAGTCCTATTAAAGTTGATGCTGTTTCCTGAGTTTCTGAAGTTGTCGCATCTTTATTTATATTGAGTTCATGATTAGTGGAAGTCGGTGCGATCGCCTCTATTTTCGTTTCAGTTTCCACGGCTGTCATCACAGTAGGCTCTGAAGCCCCAGCATCTTTGATTGAGGGAGAAACAGAAGTTGCGATCGGCTCTTGTTTACTTTCAATTGTCGTGGCTTTCGGTTCGGAAACGGAAACAGAGTGAGTCGCGGCTGTCGGCGCGATCGCCTTTTTTTCCTCTTCAATTGTCACCGCTGGTGTCACAGTTATATCTGAAGTAGCAACCTCGGTTTTCGAGACAGATTCATTCGGAGTGGAAACAGGTGCGATCGGCTCTTTTTTCTCTTCATTTTTCACCGATGGCGTCACTGTTATATCTGAAGTAGCAACCTCGGTTTTCGAGACAGATTCATTCGGAGTGGAAACCGGGGCGATCGCCTTTTTTTCCTCTTCAATTGTCACCGC
>NZ_JAUBTI010000051.1:28080-45117 GCF_036702415.1 Microcoleus sp. D3_18a_C4
TGGTGTCACAGCCTGATCCGAAGTAGTAACCTCGGTTTTCGAGACAGATTCATTCGGAGTGGAAACCGGTGCGATCGCCTTTTTTTCCTCTTCAATTGTCACCGCTGGTGTCACAGCCTGATCCGAAGTAGTAACCTCGGTTTTCGAGACAGATTCATTCGGAGTGGAAACCGGTGCGATCGGCTCTTTTTTAGCTTCCTCAGTCGGCGTCACTTTTGTTTCCAAAACCGCCGCATCTTTAGTGGCCACAGAATTAGTGACAGGTTTTGTATCTTCTTTGGCAGGCTCTAACTTCGGTTCAACTTCTGGCTTAGCATAAGCAATCAAAGCCTGACCCATATCCGTTTTTCGCCAATCTTTATCGGCATTAATCACGCTATCTAAATTCACAGCTTGACCCGTTGCACCCCGCACCTGAAATACGAAGTCATTGTAATCGCGATCGCTCCCTAAATCGACTCGCATATCCTCCATTGTAAAAGTCTTGCCGCTACCCGTTACATCGGCAATTTGACCCACATGAAATCCCTCAGCAGGATTCGCTGTCACCATCGAGAATAAAGGACGTTTGTCTCCTCCGATCGCCGGATTGTTAAGTACCTCTTGTACAGTCCCATTAGGCACTAACATCACCCCAAATTCCTCCCCCGGAGTCATCGCAAAAGTCTTAAGTCCTAAGTAAACTCCATCGTTATAATTGCCTTCGAGTAAATTCCCCGTAAATTTTGCACCTTCACTCAAGTCATTAATAACTACATGACCATTTCCAGAATTGCTAAGTGCTCTCGAAGCCGCTTCTTTGAGAAACTCTTCCGAACCTGGAGAAAACTTATCCATTCCTTTGAGACTGATAATAGCTAATTGACCCTTATACAAACCGCCGTCCAATAAGAAATCAATGCCGACTTGACCTGTAGAGTCAACAACAAATTTCCCCGATGTAAAGGAATTATCGGCTACTGGATCTGATGTAGGAACGGTGGGACTTAATTCTTTTGGTGTTCCAACTGCGACGACTTCTGTATTGTCTGTAGATTGTTTGTTGTTGTCTGTGCTGTTAGTTGAAGATTTTTCTTGGTTGCTGTCTTTGCTGGTATCGGCGGCTGTAGCGGCAGGTTTTTCTGCTGTTTTGTTGCTGTCTTGGCTGATATCGGCGACTGTAGCGGCAGGTTTTTCTGCTGGCGAGTTATCTGGTTTAATCGCTTCTGAACTTGTTGTTGCTTTGGGTTCTGAGACAGAAGTATTTTGGGCGATCGCAATTTCTGGCTTGCTTTCTTTTTCCGCTAAAGTACCGGGAGTTTTCTCAGATGGTATTTTCTCGGCACTCTGAGGATTAGTCAAAGAATCTGCTGCTGTAATAGTGTCATCTTTAATTGCACTTAACGGTGCATCGTTGCTGATTCCTGTCAGCGTATCTTTGACATCTGTACCTGACGGGGAACCGGATAAGGTGTCGCGAACACTACTGCTGCTTGCTGACTCGCTTAAACCGCTTTTGAGAGTGTCGGTAACAATTAATGAATCATCTGATTTTTTGCTATTTGTATCGGCGATCGCATTTTTTGAGTTAAGCGTGTCAGTCGGACTGGATAGCTTTTCGGGTTCAATAACTGGCTGAGTTTTGCTGTCAGCTATCAAAGCACTACCGCCGATGTTTTGACTGTTGCTGTTGCTTAAAGGGTTGAGGATGGGAGTTTTGGCTGCACTTCCGGGTAAAGTGTCAGTTGTCAGAATATCGATCGGCAGAAGGTTGCTGGAAACTTCATTTGTGGTAGGCATTGAAATTGCACTCCTAGTCTGTGATTGAATTAAAAGTGATATGATGAAATCAAGTTAAGCGATCGCCCGTTTGTCTAAAAGTGCGATCGGCCTCTTGTTATTACTTACGGAATCCAGCCCAACTTTTTACGCAAATCTGGAAACTTTTTTTTACAACGGGCGATTGCCAGATATTTATTAGTCTCCACTTCACCCGAAAGGCCGCCAGGGAATTAATTCCCTGGCTCAAAGCTAAAGTCCTCTTTAGAGGACTAATAGACACCGGTATAATTTCTGTTCTCACCTGAACGTGACCAGAATATTTGATATTGTGATGGGAAATATCTAATTAATTCTTCAGTCCTCTTTAGAGGACTTTCGCTATGAGGCGGGGGTTTAAACCCCCGCCGGACTTTCGCTATGAGGCGACACTTTAAACCCCCGACGGACTACAACGAAGTGCAATATCTCAGATTAAGCAACGGTTGAATTCAAAACTTTTTGTTGCTGTTTGTGCTTCATCCGCCAACTGGAAACAACAACACTAAAAGCTAAAGTACCCAACAAAGTAGTCGGTTCGGGAACAGGTTCTGCAACCCGATAACTATGGTTATCACTCTCAAATGCAGGAGCACTGGAAGCTAGAACTACTTTGTTAAAGGACTCGTTTTGTTCTGCAAAGAAATTCACATAAGTATTAACTGAATCATTATTGCCACTCAACAATTTGAGAAGAACATTGTCTTGGTAGAAAGCAATGCTATTATAACTATCAAAGGAACCCAAGTACATACCAAAGTAATCAATTTGTTCAGCGAAGCTAATGGTGACATTATTATTTCCTCGACCATCGCCAAATGGCGCAACTGTAAGGTATTTCGTGTAGTCATCGCTGGGTGCAGAAAAAACATAGCTGATGTGGCCTGAAACAACAGTAGGGCCGATACCAGGAGCCGAGTAAATAACAGGGCCAGATGTGGGCGCACCTGACTCGAAATCAATTGTTTTTGCCCCAGGTACGCTAGAGAATTGCCCTTGTCCGGGAACTGATGTACCTCCAAAAGACACCATAATCGCACTTACTGGATTGGTAATTCCAGCCCAAACTGCTGCTCCGATAGCAATCATTGATAATTTCTTCACAGTAGCCATAAAATTGATTCCCAGAAAAAGTAAAAGTTGACAATCAAAGTATTTAGCGGACGATCGCCCTTTTCCCCAAAAGCCCGCGCCAGCAAAGCTATCCCAAAAAAAATCGCCCCTTGTTTTTACTTACGAAACCACCCCAAACTTTTTACGCAAAGCTCAAAACTTTTTTCTCAAAACCCCTCGAAAGTAAAGTTTTGTAACAATTTCCCCATAAATGCGTAAAAACTTCCGACGATATCCGAAATATAAATATAAGTTCCACCAGACTGCACAAAAATGCCCAGAGGAGTGAGGAGATTCAGATGGAAGACGAAATCGATTTGCAGCTTCGATATCTAGCTGACGAAGCTCAAAGCCACCCAGCCGGAAGCAAAGAGCGACAGATAGTATTAACCAGACTGATGGATGCAATTGAGCGTTCTAACAAACTTGTTCGTCCCTACAGAAACTCATGGCCTTCTGACGTTTACGAAGAACTTTATAGCGAAGCCCGTGTGAGAATATTTGAGTATATTTGTCAAAATATTGACACCTATGATTCACGAAGACCAGTAATGGGTTGGGTGAATTACTTCTTAAACTTTAGATTTCTAGATGTTGTCGATCCATATAGGAGAGAAATAAATAGAAAAGACAAATTACTCTCCTACAATTACTTAGAGAATATGCCATCCCCAGCACCAGATTTCTTTGACGACTCTGAAATGCTGCGTAGATTTATAGAAGAAGACCCTGAAGGTATTTTCAGAAATACATCATTAAAAAGTCGCCCAGATATAACTTTGCAAGATGTAGTATTAGCTAGATTAGACGATCTAACATGGGAAGCCATAGGCGATAAATTTGGCATCACTCCTCAAACCCTTAGCAGTTTTTTACAGCGAAATCTGAGTAAATACAATGATGTGATTCGTAATAATTTACAGTAGGATTTGATTGATGAAGCGGATAAATTAATGATGAGTAAAATGATTGAACCAATAACTTTCACAGTGCCACTATCCTTTGAAGCGCACGAAATTGCTCAACAGTGCGGCAAGCAATCCAGTCAAACAAAATTCAAACAAGTTTATCTCAATACCCTCGCAGTGTATGCAGTAGATTTTTACCTTCGCTGCATGGGATTTGAGACAGATTGGCCGGCTAGCGACAGTCGCAATCCGTTAATGCTTAAATTTATGGATGTAGCGGATTTAGACGTTAAACAGGTAGGAAAAATAGAATGCCGTCCCGTCTTGCCAGATGCCGACGCTTGTCAGATTCCCTACGATGCTTGGGGAGACAGAATTGGTTATATAGCCGTACAGTTAGACCAATCTTTGAAACAAGCAACGCTGTTAGGATTTACCAGAACAGTAGCTAAAGAAGTCCCTCTGGATGAAATGAATTCCCTCGAAGATTTGCTCGTCTACATGAATCGAATTCAACAACTGAAACCAGTTAATTTGATGAACTGGTTCGATGAAATTTTTGATGCGGGATGGCAAGTAATTGACGATCTATTAAATCCCAAACAATTGCAACTTCGCTCTTTTAGAAGCAACAACGCATTACCCATCGATCGCGGCCAGAAAATAGATTTGGGAATGCAATTAGGAGAACAGTCCGTGGCACTGGTAGTCACGCTGCCCCCAGAACCGGATTCAGAAGTGGATATTCAGGTGCGAGTGTATCCCATGGGAAATCAAACTTATTTGCCTCCTGGGTTGAAATTGATGCTGATGGATGAGTCAGAAGAAGTGATTTTCAAGGCTGAATCGAGAGAGGCTGACAACTTTCTTAATTTTGAATTTTGTTCAGACTTAAGAGAATTGTTCAGCATTACTGTAGGACTGGGAGATGTAAATGTGAAGCAATCTTTTCGTTTGTAATTGTATCCTGTCGGCGTTATGTAGAGCGTCTAAGCCATTTTTATTGGTTCCTGATTCCTCGTTACTAGGCTCTGCCTATTGGTGACAAGTTAACGTTAAACTGATAGTCTCTCTTGTTTGTATCGAAATCTGATCCCCCCTAACCCCCCGCCGGAGGGGGGAACCGGAAATCGCTCAAAGTCCCCCTTCTTAAGGGGGATTTAGGGGGATCTAGACTTCGCCTCAAAGCGACATTTATTATGAATTCCCGTCTTAAGTTGTCACCAATGGGCATAGCCTGGGAACGAGAAAACGATAAACCAGAAACATCCGTTACATCCGTTACAAAATCCGTTGCCGAACTCCCCTATGTCATCATTAACATTTCAAAACTTTCGCGGTCAAAATCTCCAAGGTTGTTCTTTCAAAGGCCTTGATCTGACTAATACAGATTTCTCCAATGCAGATATCAGAGGTGCAGATTTTACCAATGCAATTCTCGATGAGGCTAATTTCAATCACGCTCAGTGCGGACTAGCTAGAAAATCGCAAATCAAAATCTTCATAATTGTAGCACTGCTCTCGGCTATATCAGGAATAGCTGCTGTAATTGCTGTTGATAATACCTTCAAATCTCTCATTCCCAAAACAACCGAGCATATCGGTTTTCTGCCAACTGCAATCATTTTATTCGTCAATGCTATTCTCTTGGCTACCATGATTCGCCAAGGGATACAAAAAGCTTTGGATTATTTAGGTATTGCGGCGGCTGTATTTGTACCTTTAATTGGTTTTCTCTCTGCGTTCTCGAATGATAAACATCCAATACTTTCCTGGTTAAGATCTTTTAGACCTGGCAGCTTAATGAGTGCCTTGTCTGGCGAAACGAAGGGTAACGATGTTCCGTTTTTAATTGTAACTTTAACTGCGGCTGTCGTTGCAACTACGATCGCCATTGTCGCTCTTCCTTTAGCCCTAACATTGGCTGAAGTTGTTCTGGGGAGGGCGATTGCAGCTTTGGCTTTATTTGAAGCTCTGGCTATAAGTGCGATCGCCACCGGAATTATTGCCAGAAATTCCTTGAGATATTTAAAAGCATCCGTGTTAATCCAAGGTGGAGTAGTTGACAACACAAACAATAAATGCTATGATTTCCTAAAAAAATGTGTGCAAGAATTTCCCGATCCGCCTGTAGTTATTGCGGCGATCGCTGGAGCTGTCATGTTAGCTGTAGCTTTGGTATTATTAGGAACTCACATTGCTCAGAGAGTTTTAGCCGAAGATGATAAATACGCCGTAATTCGCCAGTTAGCGATCGTCATTGGTGCGGCTGGCGGCACCAGCTTTTGCGGCGCTCAATTAGCTAATACTAACTTCAGCTACGCCACCCTCAAAAACAGCGATTTTAGATTTGCTACTATCCACCGAACTATGTGGCATCACGCTCGTTTTCTCGACTGGGCAAGAGTGGACGAGACAATATTAATTAATCCTGCAGTGCGAGAGTTGCTTGTCACCAGCAACGGCTATCACAAATCTTATCAAGGCATGGATTTGAGAGGAGCAAACCTGATAGGTGCAGACCTCAGCTATGCCCAACTTCAAACAGCAGACCTCAGTCAAGCGACTTTGGAAGCAGCTAATTTAGAATATGCAATATTTAGTCAAGTTCAGGCGATCGGCACTGATTTTAGCAATGCCAAAATGACTGGTGTTTGCGGTTTAGGAACCTGGAATATTGACAGCACTACCCAACTCGAATGGGTAGATTGTAAGTATGTTTATTTGCTAGAAGAACCGAAGCCGGGAACGGACGATCGCGAACGCCGTCCCAGCGGTAACGACAACTATCAACCAGGAGAATTTACCACTTTTTTTGCAGAAGTTGTAAATACAGTTGACTTGATTTTTAAGTACGGTGTTGACTGGAAAGCTTTCATGGAATCTTTCCAACAGGTGCAACGAAAAAATCCTGGCATAAAACTCAATATTCAAAGTATTGAAAATAAAGGCAATGGAATTGTCATTAAACTCGCCGTACCTCCTGAAACCGACAAAGCACAAATTAACAATGATTTCAATAGTTTCTATCAAGAAGCGCTACAAGTCCTAGGAACAGAAGCGCCGGCCCTGCAAAACTCAGCAGAACAACGCAAATACTTGCTGTCAGTAATGGAGGATATAGTCAGACCGTTGTCTGAACAAGTAGTCATCTTAAACTTGGCTAGCGGCGACTTGAAACAAGGGTTTGACGTGACAGTTGAGATTTTGTGCGATCGCCAGCGCTTAGCAATAAAATTAGAAGGCAAATTACCACCCCAACCAATAATTTTCCAACATTATCAACAGTGGCAAGAAATGTATAACATTCAAAACCATCGGCGAAAAAACCGTGCCATAAAAATAAAACCCGGTATCACTCACTGTTCCATACAGGAGCTAAAAACCTTAGCTGAAGAAGTAGAAATAGATGTAAATAAGTGGCTAGAATCCGAACAATTTTTCTCAATCAAGCAGGGATTACAGGACAAGTTAAACAGCACTGACGAAGTGCGGGTCATCATCCAAACAGAAGATAACTTACTGCGAAAACTCCCCTGGCATCAATGGAAATTTTTTAATGCTTACTGTCAACCAGAAGTAGCTTTAAGTCGCAAGGAATCTAACAGAGTAAAAAAATCAGTACGACCCAGAAAAAAAGTAAGAATTTTGGCAATTTTGGGCGACAGTACAGAAATCAATGTCGATAAAGACAGGCAGATATTGGAGAATTTGTCAGAAGCAGAAACCATATTTTTGGTAGAACCAAATTACCAGAAACTTAAGGAATATCTCACCGATGAAATAGGCTGGGATATTTTGTGTTTTTCGGGTCACAGTCAGAGCGAAGTAGATGGCAGTACGGGGGTGATTTGTATCAATAAAACAGATAAGTTAACTGTAGAACAGCTAAAAGATTCCTTGGAAATAGCTATTAAACACGGTTTGGAAATAGCAATTTTTAACTCTTGCGATGGCTTAGGCTTGGGTAAGCAATTAGCTGATTTAGATATCCCTCAAATTATCGTGATGCGTGAACCGGTGCCGGATTTAATCGCCCAGGAGTTTCTGAAAGTTTTTCTCAAAGCTTTTGCTGGCGGCAATTCTTTTTATGTTTCCGTGCGGGAAGCACGAGAAAAACTCAAACAGCGTTGGGATCGGGAAATTCCCGGTGCTAGCTGGTTGCCTGTTATCTATCAGAATCAAGCTGAGTTTCCCAAGACTTGGCGAGGATTGCAAGGGAATACTTAAGGGCGAGTAATTATTTTACTGCTAGTTGATTTTTAGGAGGTATTAATGTCTGTATTTACTCACAAATTGTTGCTATATGTCTGTCACCATAAACGCTATTTACGAGGACAAAAAAGTCCTAATGCCTCCCACGGCTTTACTTTGGTTGAATTGTTGGTTGTGATATTTATCATTGGGATATTATCAGCTATTGCTTTACCTACTTTCCTCAGATTAATCAGCAAAGCTAAAGAAAGTGAAGCTACACAATATATTAGTTATCTGAACAAACATCAAACTGCACAATATTTAGAAGGATCTGGATTTACGAACTCTTTCGGGACGCTCTCATTTCCACAGCCGGAAACACCGAGTTCGGCGGCTGGTATTTTGAAATCTGTTGGCTTTTCCGTGGCCGAAACAAACAATTATTTATACGGGATAAAAGTTGCCATTTATAATAACAATCCGCTGGCTGTTCAAGTAGCTTTGTCTAAACAATTAGGCGTTCAATCTTATTTCGGAATTGTGTATATCAAAGACAACAGCATTACCTGCGGGCCAGTTGCATTACCTATCAGCTTGTCTTCTCCCGTGTTTCAACAGTTAGGAATATTAAACAATTTGATCTCGAATCCATGGAATTATTGCTCTCAGTTGTTTTCATGAAAAGATTGATAAGTAAGCCCACAGAAAAAACAGAATACACAGAACCCCGACTTTTTAAAGAAGTCGGGGCTCTAAAAGAAGAGCATTTTACGTTGAATACTGACAAGATGATTCAGTAACTAAAGCATCAATATTTCTTTCTCATCTTTCTGTTAGAAGCTCTTTTAGGCAATTGCTTAATTTGGCGATCGCCTACTGGAAGTTTGACTTCTATGCAGTCTTCTTCCGGTTCTCCGACTTGGGAATCGACAATTTCCTCTTCATCATTAATGCCACTGATTTCAGTCTCTTCAACTTCCTCAAATTCCGACGACTGCGGTTGATGTTCTATTAGCTGGACTGCTAATTGTTTTATGTTCTGACTAATTTCAGTTTCTTGGCTTTCATTCTCTGTTTCCGGGGTCGATAAATCTGCCTCTGACGCTGAACAGTCATCTACTTCTTGACTAACTTCACTTTCTATGATTTGATTATCTACGATCTCCATTGGTAGCGGCTGCTGTGAGGCTAACAACTCTTCAACTCGCTCTGCAAGTATTCTTAGCTGTTCGTTGAGAACGCGAATTTCTCGGTTTTGCTGCTGAATCATTTCTTCGGCATCAGCAAGAGTTCGATTTCTCTCTAATATCACCTCATTTTTAGTTTCTAATTCCAAAGCGCTCATAGCCGCTTTAATTACATTATAAAAATGTGGCTTAGATACATCAACTTGTTTAGCATTATGGCGACTTTTTCCCAAAAGTCCAATCTTTTGTCCTTGCTTAACAGCCAAAACAAAACCTTGATGATTTTTAATTTTTAATTCTTTGACAAAATCTACTTGAACTAAACTGCAAATATATTTGTGACAGTCAAAATAAAATTCTGCTTTCATTAAAAAGCACCCCTTCCTGCTACAGTCCCGCAGAATTATAGCACGAACAGAGTTTTTGCGGAAAATAAAAAGAAATAAATAATCGATCGCCCATTTGGGTCAAAACTAAATTTCATCCTCAACAACATCTTCCGGCAACTCTACCACACCCGCAATCAACTTCCAACAAGGGTCATCTCCCTCCCAATCATCGGGCCGCCAAGGCATACTCAAACTCACTGTTACCAAACAAGCTTTTTGCGGTCGATACCCCAATTCTAACTTTCTAATAAACACCGGATCGGTAATTGTTGCAGTCAATCTTTGACCATGCTGCGTGACAATAGATCCTTCCCATTTATTACCACCTTCAAATCTTTGACTTAGCTTTTTTACCGTAAATCTTACTGCTTTGACTAATTGCAAAGTTAGGCGATCGCACATTGGCAAAGACTGCATATATGCCACCGTAACATATCGCAAATCGTTGTGCAAAATATATTCTTGACTCTGGCAATATTTCAGCAAATATGCTGGCGGAACTTTCCCTACTTGCCGCCATTTTCCCGGTAAAACAGAAAGATTTTCACACTCAAAGCCAAAGTCCGGCCCCGTCTTTGCCAGAGGAATTTCTAGAACATCTAACAACGCGGGCTCAAGTCTATTTATCTGTCGCATTTCTTTAGGAATTTGGCCATCGGGTAAGTCGGAAACAGGACGCACCCACTTACGTTGAAGTTCATTAATTCCGGCGATGCACCTGTCGCCGCGTTTCCAGGAATTAGCGAGACAAATTATCCGAGTCATTCGATTTTAGATTTTAGATTTTAGATTTTAGATTCATCCCACAATTATCTAATATTTTCCCTAAATCACAGATGATTAATTGTGACATTTTTCCACTTCTCCATGAGATATTCCGCAACTAAGCGGCGGTGACAATTATGAGGTTTTGGTTCGCTACAAAGCAGACACCCGCAGTCTAAAATATCCGAGGAAACCTTGTGTTCAATTTGTCGATCGCCCATCAACTCCAAAAACTTCTGTTCATAAACATCCCAATCTCCCTTTTTCTTTTTATAATCATCCAAAATATCTTGAGTTGGCGCTAAATCCAGAATGTGAACGTACTCAATATTGCCAATGGTTCGCAAAAAATACTCTAAATCTTTCCGCTTAGCAAAACCCGCCAACTGCGATACATTATTCAGCCGCGTATCTATCACCCTGCGGACTCCCGCTTTCATCAAAGTATCAAAAAACTGCTCGGCGCTTTTTTGAGTAAAACCAATTGTAAATAAATTAATGGCTTTCTTTTGTGACATAAGCGATTTCCAATCCGTGACGATAATAAGCTGTTTCTAAATCTACTATTTCCTGTTTAACTTGAGGCTCTAATTCAAACAAGCTTAGCTGAATTGGCTCATTATTTTTTTTGCCTTTGTTAAACTTGCTCAAAAGTCTTTCTTCTAAATGCTGGTGCGATTCTAAATTGCCATCGGAAAGAATGTGATGAATTTGTAAATTAAATTCTCTGAGTTTCTGGCAAACTAAAATAGTCCTATGACAAGTAATCGGGTCTTTTTCCGCACACATTAAACAGATTTTATAATTTGCTGCGCCTTGGATCAACCGCTGAATTCCTTCGGAAAATAGAGGAGTTGCTGCTATGCGATCGTATAAAGCTTTGCCGCTAGTATCGTAACAGCTTAAATCCTCTGGTCTCGCGCCCAACTCTTTGCCTAAAAAAACATATTGAATGCCGACACTTGACAGAGAAGCTTTAATTTCGGATTTATTAAAATGAGGTAAATAGCGGCTAAAAGGATGCGATCGCACGTCCGCAACCGCCGTAATTCCGTGTTGTTGCAGCAGCAAAACAAACGCTTCAATACTCAGATTGGAGTGCCCGATCGTAAATAATTCCATTGCTTCGATCTTACTATTCAGTCTTTGCCTTGCGGACGAGAGTTTGTGTATCCCGATGGTTTCAACCTGTAGACTTCAACCTGTGGGTTTTTTCAGCAACTTTTGAATCACAAGTTGCAAAGCTAGCAGCATCAAACCCAAAGATGCAAAAGCAAAAACACCCGCACCCAAAGCTACAATCCCCATGACTAAAGTTCGCACAGCCGCGCCAATATTAATCGCAGTCACATTGTCAGAATGAATGGGGGAATTTGCAAAAGTTTGGACGATCGACAAAGTTAGCGCGTACAAAGCCGCCGCAAACCCGCCCGCGATCAGGGAACCCATCACGCACCGCAAAATCGTCGGCGGCGTGGAAGATGCAGAGGTTGCATCTCCAGCCGAACTCAGAGGTTTAGAAGTAGAATTTGGATTAGTTAAATCAGTCATGGCGATTTTAGATTTTAGATTTTAGATTTTAGATTTCTGGTTAATTCACCAAAACTAAAATCCCTGTTGCATGACATATTATCAGTTCTTCGATCTCAATAGACTCTGCGAAAAGTTAGATTCATCTTGACCCTCGCCTGTTAGACAGGTTTAACGGGCGATCGCGATCGCACCCTCTGCGAGTTACACCCTCGAAATCGGCGGTTTCGTCTCGTTTCCCTCCGAAAAAATCTGAATTCCAGTATTGCTAAACTGTGCTACCCAAAAATCCAAATCTGGAGAAGCGATCGCACTTTTAACCCGTTCCAAAACCTGCTGAGCCTGCTCTGAAGACTCGGCCAGCGCAAACACCGTCGGCCCGGAACCCGACATCATCGTTCCCAAAGCCCCCGCCGACTCAAAAGCCTGCCGCAACTGCAACACCTGCGGGTACACAGGTAAAGCAACTTTTTCTAAATCGTTGTGCAGCAATTGACCAATTTTCGATCGATCTTTTTGGGCGATCGCCCCCACCATCGGGCCCGAATGCAGCCGTTGCCGGCGGCACACCAAATCTTCCGCTGCACAATAGGAACTACTGAACTGCTGGCGATAAGTTTGATACGCCCATGCCGTAGAAATACTGAGATTGCGGTACTTGGCCAACACCACAGAAAAGCCGCCCAAATCAGGCAGCGGCGACAGTTTATCTCCGCGACCAGTTGCCAAAGCCGTACCTCCCGCAATGCAAAAAGGCACATCCGAACCCAAAGTTCCCCCCAACTCTTGCAACTCCGACTGAGTAAGTCCCAATTGCCACAGCAAATCCATCCCGACTAAAACCGCAGCCGCATTTGCAGAACCGCCGGCAAGCCCCGCCGCCACTGGAATCTGCTTGTGAATAGCAATCTCGACTCCGCCGTATTTCGCCAAAGCATCGGGGAATTGCTTCGCCAACAAATCGGCCGCCCGGTAGGCCAGGTTATTCTTGTCAGGAGGGACTTGCGGGTGATCGCAGCGCACGCGAATCGTGTCCGTACCGATCGCGCGCAAGTCAATTCGATCGGCTAAATCTATACTTTGAAGTACCATCGCCAGTTCGTGGAATCCGTCGGGGCGATCGCCTATGATTTCCAGATACAGATTGATTTTTGCGGAAGCTAGCAGAGAATATGAACGCATAGGTGATTAAGCCGCAGGTGAAAGAAACCCCTGGTTGCAATTAATTGACACCAGTCCGAGTCCATTTTCTCACAACTCAAAGGAAATATTATGCAGGAAATGTGGAAAACTTTTTTTAGTTCCGGGCCATTTATTCCTCACGGCCACTGCTATCTCTGGCATACCCCGTTAGTCTGGCTTCACGTTGCCTCAGATTCTATCATTGCACTGGCGTATTTTTCCATCCCGATTACACTGATTTATTTTATTTCCAAACGCGAAGATTTGCCCTTTAATTGGATCTTTGCCCTGTTTGGAGCCTTTATCGTCGCCTGTGGCATCACTCACATATTTGAACTTTGGACACTTTGGCATCCTACCTATTGGCTTTCAGGAACAATGAAAGCAATTACTGCCCTTATTTCCTTTGCTACAGCCATACTTTTGGTAGACTTAATGCCTCAAGCCCTAGCACTTCCCAGTCCCGCACAGTTAGAATCCGCCAACCGACTCCTAGAAGCTGAAATTGTTGAGCGCCAATTAGCAGAAGCTGCACTAAAAAAAGCTAAAGAAGAATTAGAAATTAGAGTTGAGGAACGCACCGCAGAGTTAAAGTCTCAAACTCAACAGTTAGAATTGGCAAACCGACTCCTAGCATCGGAAATTATCGAGCGCCAATTAGCCGAAGCAGGACTAAAAAAAGCTAAAGAAGAATTAGAAATTCGAGTTGAAGAACGCACCGCAGAGTTAAAGTCTCAAACTCAACAGCTCGAACAAGCCTTGTCTGAATTGAAGCAGGCTCAATCAAAGCTAATTCATAGCGAAAAAATGTCATCTTTGGGGCAATTAGTCGCTGGGGTTGCTCATGAAATCAACAATCCGATTAACTTTATTTACGCCAATGTTACTCACGCTCGCGAGTATGCCGATAGTTTGCTAGAATTGGTGAATATCTATCAAGAGCAGTATCCGAATCCCCTACCCACCCTTAAAGAAAAACTCCAGTCTGTAGATTTAGATTTTATTATCTATGACCTACCAAAAATATTAATTTCTATGAAAAACGGGGCAGAGCGCATTCTCGGTATTGTCAAGTCGCTGCGAATTTTTTCGCGCCATGACGAAGCAGAAATGAAATTAGCCGACGTTCACGAAGGAATTGACAGCACACTGATGATTTTGCAAAGCAGATTGAATGCTAAGCCCGGTTTAGCGAAAATTCAAGTTATCAAAGAATATGGCAATTTACCCCAAATAGAGTGCTATCCTGGACAGCTAAATCAAGTGTTTATGAATATCCTGGCTAATGCTATTGATGCTTTAGAAGATGACAGCCACAGCGAGTCGATTGCAGGCAATGAAGCTAATCGTCGCCTCATCAAAATTTCTACCAAAGTTTTAGAGAGTCAAGTGGTAGAAATCCGAATTAGCAACAACGGGCCAGAAATAACAGAATCGGTGAGGAACCAGTTATTTAATCCATTTTTTACCACTAAACCAGTAGGTAAAGGCACGGGATTGGGTTTATCGATTGGCTATCAAATTATCACAGTAAGACATCAAGGCGAATTGCACTGTATTTCTGCACCTGGGCAAGGTGTAGAATTTATTATAAAAATTCCGATGAGCCTGCAATAAACCTTTAAGAATCCCCATAAAACCTAAATTAAACTGTTAGTAGTCACAGCGAAAAGCCCTGATTTAAAAAAACACCCATATCTCCGAATTATTAAATAATTCGGGTATCTAACACAATCCTGAGCCTCAAACATCGCCCATAATATTATTACTCAAACTTACCCATTGATCCACGCTTAAATCTTCAGCGCGAGATTGAGGATTTATCTGTAACTCTTCTAGCACTTGAACAAGTTTATCTAAATCCACAGCCCCTTTCAAATTATTTCGCAGCATCTTGCGCTTGCTACCAAATCCCAACTTAACTAAATTCTCCAAATAGCGCGGATTAACCGCCGCAGTTTCTATCTGTCTGGGAAGCAGGCGCACCACGGCCGAATCGACTTTTGGCGGCGGAAAAAAGTCTTTAGACGGCACATCGCAAATTAACTCGCATTCTGCTAAATACTGCACCCGCACTGACAGCGCGCCAAAAGCTGTCGAACCCGGTTTAGCGTAAAGCCTTTGGGCGACTTCTTTCTGCACTAACAGCACGATCGCATCGAAGGGTTTAGCCGCAGGAACAGATATCGTTCCCAGCAGTTTTTGCAGGATCGGGCCGGTAATATTATAAGGAATATTGGCAACAACTTTATTGGGATTTTGGAATTTGGGAAAGGCCCTTAGTTCAGCCTCTAAGTCCATTTCCAGGATGTCGCCTTGTAGCAGTAAAAAATTGTCGGTTTTGCCGAGTTGTTTGGCTAGCTTGAGACACAAATCTCGATCGATCTCCACAGCAACAACAGACTCAGCCGCAGGCAGCAAGCGCCGAGTCAAAATCCCCGTGCCCGGCCCAATTTCCAGGACGCGATCGCGATCCAAAGCAGCCGCTTTCACAATCTTATCTAAGGCTTTCTCGCTTTTGAGCCAATGTTGAGCAAACTGTTTTCGGGGTCTGGTCGATCGCATTTTTTGAAGTGTTGGAGAAATCTTAGCCTGTCATTCTATCACACTTCTATATCTTTTCCTAACCTACGGTGATGTTTATTTTTGTTAACATGGGTTGAATTAAGCAAAAAAATTGGGCACTATAATAAAGATAAACGATAAAAAATAAATTTATTTCTTCCCAATTCCCAACAGCACAACACGGAAGGCACGGAGGCACGGATAGCTGTTTTTCCAAATAACCAATAACAAATAACCAACAACCAATTACCACTTCCCCAAAAATGAAATTCCAACGAGTATTTGGTACATTACCCAAAACCACAGCCAGCGCCCCCGGCAGAGTAAACCTGCTGGGCGAACACACAGACTACAACGATGGATTTGTACTTCCAACAGCGATTCCCCAGCGCACCACAGTACAAATCGGCTTCAGCAGCGACGATCGACACCATGTTTATTCAGCAGAATATGACGAACTCATAAATTTTTCAGACGACGATACCATACCGCAAAAATTCGTCAGTTATATCTGTGGCTGCCTGAGACTTGTAGAAAAAGAAGGATACAAAATACCGCCAATAAATCTCTACATTACCTCGACTGTGCCGATCGGAGCCGGTTTGTCCAGCAGCGCCGCTTTAGAAATAGCCACCCTCAGAGGAGTGCGCGCCCTGCTGAACCTCCCCCTAGACGACGTGCGCCTAGCTCAAATCGGACAGCAAGTCGAAATCCGATATGCCGGCTTGAACTGTGGCATCATGGATCAAATGGCGTCGAGTTTAGCAGACACCAACACCATGCTATTGATCGACACCCGCAGCCTCGAATGCCGCCCGATACCTTTTCCCGCCAACACAGAAATTTTAATAATTGACAGTGGCGAAAGCCACCAACTAGCAGCAGGAAGCGGCTACAACCAGCGGCGCGCCGAGTGCGAGGTATCCGCGCGGATATTGGGAGTTAAAGCTCTTAGGGATATCGCCGACCCCCAAGCTGTCGAAGTATTGCCGGAACCCCTCAGAAGACGAGCGCGGCACGTGGTTACTGAAAACAACCGCGTGCTCGAAGCGGTAAAATCTTTGCCAGCAAAACGTTTTGGCGAGTTAATGAATGCTTCCCATGCCAGTCAGCGCGACGACTACGAAGTTTCGGTGCCGGCAGTAGACACGCTGGCGGCAATCTTGCAGTCAATTCCCGGAGTCTTGGGCGCAAGGCTGACGGGCGGAGGTTTTGGGGGTGCTTGCGTAGCGCTGGTTGAGAGTGGGAAAGCGGGTGTTATCGCATCCGAGGCGATCGATCGCTACCAGCGCGCAGGTTATAGCGGCCGCGTTTTGGTTCCCGAAGTTAAAGTTAGGAATGAGAATTAAATAACTTCCACAAGTTTGTGGGATGGGCGTCCCGCCCGTCCAAAAAGGACGGGCG